>NZ_JBHXFI010000003.1:0-10946 GCF_042724075.1 Streptomyces sp. NPDC127097
CACGGGCGTGGGCCACGCTGCACCGTCTGGTCCTGGACGAACTCGGCTCCCGAAGTGCGCCGAGTTGCAGCAGCCGGACCGGCCCACGCTCCCGGCAGCACATTGCTCTACGAGAGGACCGCGCACCTGTCAACAGCGGACTCCACCAGCGCTCCTCTGTCACAGCCGGAAGGCCCCGGCCTCCGGAGGGGACGCCCCGGACCAGATGACCGGCCTGATGGCCAACGGCTCCCGCCTGCCCAGCACCACGCCCAGACCGGCACCTTCCCGCCGGGATCGTCTCCTCCTCTACACAGAAGGCGTCATCGAAGCCCGCGACCGAGATGGAGTCTTCTACCTCTCCGCGGAACGGGCCGTCCCGTGCGTCGAGAGCTCCCCTGAGACACTCCTGCACCACATCCGGCGCGACCTCCCCACCCACGTCGGCGGTCGTCTGGATCGCGGCGACGCCGCCCACGTCGCGATCCACCGCCCACCACCTCCCACCGAGGAAGCAGTGAGGGCAGCGGTGCCCGTACCCAATCGTTATGCGGGACTAATGGGGCGAGCAATGCCCTATGTGGCATAAGTGATTTGAGGTACCTTGACGGTCTCCTGGGGGCGCAGGAAGCTGAGCCGCCCCCCACGGCAACCCTCCTCTTCCCCGATGGAATGCCCATGCGCCCGTTTGTTTCCGCAGGCACGCTCACGGCAGCCGTGGCCGCGGCCCTGCTACTCGCCCCTTTTGGGCACGCCGCTACGCCCGGCGACAACGGCACCGTGAAGATCCACGACGCCAAGACCGGCGAGGAACTCCGCAAGAACGAGCCCCACGTGTGCACCTTCTACCTCGATGCCTTCGGCTTCGACGGTGGCCAGCAGGTCGACTGGCACATCGAAACCTGGGCCCCGACAGCCGGCGTCAAGGGCACGACCGTGAAGACCGGTTCCCTGACACTCGACGACAAGGGGCACAGCCGTACGCAGGACCTGTCCCTGCCCGACGGCCACTACAAGCTGCTGTGGAACTTTGACGGCGAGCACGGCCGGGCCAAGCACAAGGTCTTCTGGACCGACTGCGAGGACGACACCACCCAGCCTGACGGCGGCAAGCCGTCGGCATCCGCTAGCCCGTCCAGCCCCGCGCAGTCGATCGCCTCGCCCACGTCGTCCGCCGCCTCGAGCGCCGTCCCAGCGCCTGCTGCGCCCTCGGCTTCCCCGTCCGCACAGGGCGGCGGCAACCTCGCCGAGACCGGCAACGGCGCTCCCGTCGGCCTGCTGTCCACGGCAGCTGCCATGCTCCTCGCAGCTGGCGGCTACCTCGCGTTCCGCCACCGCCGCAAGGCCCAGCAGCACTGACGTCCGGCGCCCCTCCTGGATGTGCCATCGGCGGGGACATCCAGGGCACAGGGCATGGACAACACTGCGGACCAGCGAGAACTACGAGCGTAATTCCCCCTGGTCCGCAGTGGTTTCGCGATGACGCCGCAGGTCAGGCCGTGTACCGCCCCATACGATCCTCCATTGGCGTGCGGTCGGCCCTCCGTTGCCCACTGATCGGTGATGGTCTCTAGGCGGGGCGAAATCGCCGCGCAGTCGGGACGTTCCCGATGCTGACTCACCTGCAAGATCCATCTGATCAGTGAAGGAAGACTCCGCCCCCTCGCGTTCCCCATTACGCCGGGCCAGTGGGGCGATTCCCCACAGCTCATCCCAGTCCTCGCACGCCTCGCGTTCCGCGGCTGAGCGGCGGACGCCCTTTTGGGTCAGCTCACGCCGCCTCTCGATCCGGCAGCCAACGGCTCCGGCTAGTTCATCACGGGTTCCCGGACAGAGGACCGATGAACACCGAGGTGTACGTAATTGCCTCGCCCGCCTCCGAGGTGGGCGAGGCACCCGCGCTCCCAGCGCAGCAGGCTGGAGATCACGACGGGTGCGGTGCGTGCTGCGCCCGTCGTCACGGCCTGCCCTCACAGTCCGGTGGCCCTGTGCCCGCCCCCGTTCCAGGGGCAGTCGGCGAGCACAGGGCCGCAACGCACCTGAGCCCCAGCAGCACCACCGCCACGGCACGGGCGTGACCGCCGTAGCCGGTTGTTCGTTGAACTGCGCATCCATCAGCTCCCCGCGGATGGCTGAAGGGCATGCGCCGCCCGGCTCGTGCCCTTCACTTCTCTCCGCGCTGCGCTGCCCAGGTGCCGCCAGTTCCCCGAAGCGCTGGGGCGAGCGCACCTCCGGCGCTCCGTAACACATCCGGGATGACTGCCGGCGTGTGGCGGGCCGGCGGAGAGGGCCGGGTGGCCCGGCCCTCGTGCCCGGCTCTGTTACGGCCAGCCCTGCTTCACCTCGGCGGGGGCGGTGTTCCAGCTCTTGGGTATGAACGTGATGACGTAGGCTCCGCGGTCGAAGTCCGCGTACCCCGCAGACCAGTTCCGGAACTTGCTCTCGTATACGTTCATGGGGCCCATGCCGCCATTAGGCGCATGATAGTGGTTGGCGTGGGTCCATACGGTTTTGTCGGCATCCGCTTCTGCCTGAGCCCCGAACCAGCCGTAGTCGAAATTGACCCAACTTTCGCCAGGTTTTGCGGGACTACGCGGAATGTTCCTGTCCCTCGACATGTCTACCAGACCTGTGCCCTGGCCGGGGCGGAAGGCGTCCGGGTCACCGTACTTCCTCTTCTCGGAGGGGCCCCACTGGTCCTGCCCGCTCCAGAAGTGCTTCGAGTAGACCACCGCCTTCATCTTGGACGGGTCGTAGTTGCCTCCATCCCTTTCCTTGAAGGACGGCGTATTCCTCAGCGCCGAGTAAAAGCTCGAGCGGCTGTCCTCGTAGAGCAGAGCGTCGTTTTTGTTCGCGAGCTCTGTCTTGAGGTGGCCGATGTAAGTCTCCTCGTCGTGCGCGTTATCCAGGGCCTTGTTCATGACGGATGCCACCTCACGCGCCCGCTTGAAACCCTTTCCCTCATCGAAACTGTCCTTGGCGATGCGCCCCTCAAACTCCGCCTGCGTCTCGTTGGGTCGCGGTCTGCTGTTTTCCAAGTCGTTCTTGTACTTGTTCTCGTCGAAGAACGCGAACGCCAGTTTGTTCGTCGGGTAGGGGCCTGTATTGACCCAGGTGACGCCGACGCAGCCGTAGGACAGCTGTTCTCGCTGCTCTTCGGTCATTTGCTGTGGGTTGCCGCCGCGTTGACTGTAGACCTGCTGCCACTTGCGTATGTAGTTGTTGACGACCGTAGTGGCCCTGCCTCCGTAGGCCCGGTACGCGTCAGGCATCCGGTTGAGCGGCTCGGCGGGAGGGGTCACCCTGTCATCGACGGCGTCGGGGGCCCGGAAGAGCGCACTGGCGCTCGGCGACAATTCCGCCGGCGAATTCCCGGGTTGACCCGCAGTCAGAGCTCTTCTGTTCAGCGCGTTGATGTTCTTGACGTCCTCCGCCGTCAGGTCGTGCGTTTCGGCGTAGGACCCCTCCCATTCCCCGTCGCCGCCGCTGGCGGCATGGCTGACCGACGGCATGACTCCGGCGGTGCATATCAGCGCACCCACAGTGGCGAACGCGAGTAAACTCCGGCGTTTGTACATGAAATCAGTAACTCCCTTGTTGTGGATTCCCGTGAAACGGGCATGCGAGCGAACGACACATGAGGGGTTCGCGGTAAGCAGCCGCGCTGTCCTGAGCGCGGTGGCGGCGACAGAATGGAACGCCGCCACGAGGCGGAAGGAGATGCGGCAAAGGCGGGAGATGGCGGTGGCGGTGCGGTCGCCGGCCATGACCTGGCGGCCGGCGGACCGCCCGGCACGGGCGGCACGGGCGGCACCGGTGCCTCGCTACATCAGCGTCGCCGCCGAAGGGACGACGCCGGCCCGCTCCGAAGGGCCGGGGTCGCCGTAGCGGACCCCGACGCGCGGGCGGGAGCGCATGAAGTCGGCGCCGACCAGGCGGACCTGGCCGGGACGGCCGACAGCGGCGGCCGCCGGGGCGACGGGCGTCGGGCCAGCCGCCTGCACTCCCTGGGCGAGGAGCAGGGCGGGGCCGCGGTGACAGCGACGGCAGGAAGAGCACGGAAAGCGGTGGGGCGTATCACGTATCGGCTCCCGGATGAGTGATCAGGTTGATACGAGCAGTGATCATGTCCCCGCGCCAGCCCCCCGGCAACAACGCGGTTTCAAAGTCGGCCAATCTCTCACGCAGGCCGTATCCGGCCATGCAGGAGCCGGCCCGTGGGGAGGCGATGCGGCGGCGTTTCCCCTGCTCATGGCGTGTGGTTCGCAGCGAGGCCGGTACCGATGTTGTCGAGAATCCCACCGTGCGGTCGAAGCCGTCGTCGCCGCCCGGGACGAAGAGCCCCATGACGTTCGAGGACTGCCTGCGGCACCTCGGCCACTGACCCCCACTCCTACGACCCCACCGGGCCCACGAGCCGTACTGACCTCCCGTCACCAAGTACCAAGGGGTCAGTTCCAGCGTGCGCGTTCGCATCGTCGCCGCCCTCGGCCTCACGGCCGCCGCTCTCCTCGCACCGCCCGCCTGCTCGGCCAACAACACCGGGGCCAAGACCGCCACTCCCTCCTCCGCCCGCGACGGTAAGCCGACCAAGGCTCGACACCGTGCGTCGTTGTCGTCGACTGACACGTACTCAAACTTCGATGGCACAGGACACAAGGAGACCGGCGCGGGCGACGGCCGCCCGCGCGCGGGCTCATCAGCTCAGGTGGGCCGGTTCCGACAGTACTCACTCGAGAGTCTGGCCGGAGTTCAGCCCGTCCCGTCCTCAGGCGGCCGGGGGCGGCCCCATTGAACGTTGGCGCCGCTGAAGTGTGCATCGGCGAAGGCGACCCGGCCCCTGTTCACCTGGGCCCGGACATCGAATACCCCCAGATGCCGTCGCAGCCTGTCCGGCCCGGCCGATGCCGCCGACGACGTCTTCATGCCCTGCACCTCCCGCTCGCGGACCCCGGCCTCGGCGCACGAAGCGGGGGCGACGCCTGCGGTGGGCGGGGGTGTGCCCGGCCGTCGTGCGGCCGGCGCCACCAAGTCGGGTGTGGGAAGCGGCTTGTGGTGTTCCGACGGTCCGCCTTTGGGAGGAAGAGGCGCAGGATCCGTGCGCTCGTCGGCGTGCCGGACGGCTTGCGCTTCCACGAGCTTCGTCATCGGTGCGGATCCGGTGCGGGACGCCTGGTCCGACCCCGGGCAACGAACAAGGCCCAGGTCTCCGACCCGGGCCTCAACTATGGAATGGCTGACGGGAATCGAACCCCGCGCTCTGAGCTCAGGACTTCTTCCTGCTCCGGGCTTCCGCCTGCGCGATGAGTTCGGCTTCGGAATCGGCCAGCGCGATGACGAAGCCGAATGCCTCGGCGATGTAACCGGCCGACATGACACATGCCGTGCCCACGACGGGAGCGATCGCCACGAGAACGTCCTGCAATTGCTCGCTCGTCAGGCGGGCCTTGAGCGCGGGGTCGACGTGTGCCAGGTAGGAGATCGCTGGTGCGTCCATGGCCACGAGTGCGGCGATACGGGTGAGGATGAGCGTCCCGAATGCCGCAGCGCTCGAGGGCATCGATGGTCATGGCGGCGATGGTGTCGAGAACGGGAGCGTCAGACGCAGTGGCCATGTGGGGACCGCCTTCCGGTGTCCTACGAAGCCGACGCCCGATCTGCCGGGAACGGCGTGTGTCCCGTGCGCCGGCGTGTACCCCTCTCACCGTAGGAGCCTCCCGGGCCCTGCGCATGTCAGCTGCGGAGACGAATTGGCCCTCTGGGGGTGCCTTTCGTGGCGCTGTCCGGCGTCGCCTGTCGTGCGTCTTGAGGCCGGTGCCGGCCAGGCCGGAGGGCACGGGAGACGTCCTCTCCGCGTGCCCGGTGGCCGCGTGGCTACCGGTTCTTCCCGCTGCCGCTCCCACCGCTTGCCCGGCCGTTCCCGGTCGCGACGCCTGGGACACCGCGCCGAAGGGGATGAGTGGTCCATCGACATCGAGAAACAGCAGCGGACGCTGCACCGAGCCAGTCACTGGAGCACGATAGCGACAGATCGCCCTGGCAACCGCCTCGATGACCAAAGCCCTACAGCCGGCCGGCCGCTCCGCCTGCTGCTAATTCTCGTGAACAGCCACGGGCTCCAAGATCCGCAACTGCCGCTCAACGCAGCAGACAAACACTGCTGCCAGAAGCGAACGAAACCAGGATGGCGACGCGTACTGCTCCCCCGCCCTGGCCGGGCGTCGGTCGAGCCCGCCGGCCTACTTCCCGCACGACGGCACCAACGTGCAAATGTCGCAACGGTCGCGGTTGGTGGAAGTGGTTCAGAACCGTGCCGTGCGCGTGCAACGATGCAGGTCACGAAGCTGCTCCCCGCACACGCGGAGATGTGCCCGCGAAGGCTCCTCACGTGCCGATGTGTTGGCTTGCTCCCCTCATCCGTCACGGTGAGGCGTACCGGCCGCTGCTCCCCGCCTCACTGGGACAGCAACGAAGGGAGCTCTCCCCGTGAGGCGGGGCCTGCGTCAAGATCGTCTCACCGCTCCAGAGCCCAGACTTACGGACATCTCTAGCTGCCAGAATTTCACTGGGTTGTCTCGTCATCGGCCGATATCGTGCGATGCAGAGCCAAGGGGGACGAGCTGAAGCGCCCAGTGCTGTTGGTGGACGTGGACGGACGCTGAATCCGTATGCCGCGAAGCCGCACCGCCGGCCTGAGGGCTATCAGACGCACCGCTGCTGACGCCTCTATGGGAGGCCGCAGCGGCGCCGGCTGACTGAATGGGGGCTGCCGAACAAGCCCGTGAAGCCGCTGAGCAACATGGGCGACCGACCTGGACTGACTTCCCGCCGGTCAACAACAGCCCGCGACGCCGCTCCACAGGAACATTGCGGGACCGCCCTTAGTGTTCGCTCCGTAAATCCTTCGGGGGTTGACGCCTGAGCCTGTCTCATGCGCGGTGCCGGGGCAGATGTTGGGGTCGGCGGGGTAGAGGCCGCAGGCGCAGTCCGGGGTGCCTTCGGGGCCGCCGGTGGGTAGGGCGGCGGTGTGCTCGTAATGGTCGCTGGCTGGTGGCGGTTCTGCTGTTTGTGAACTTCATGACTGCCCTTCAGGATCTGCACCCCGGCAAAGCAGATGCCGCGGACTGCACCGCGGCGTAACGTGTGACCCCGACTGCTGCCTATTACGTGGCCGTTAGTACGGTCACAGCCTCGGGAGGGCTTGATGATCGCGGACATAGCCAGGACTTGGGTGGCGGGCTGGGCCGTGTCCCGGCGGACGCCCCCGCCTGTCAAGAAGCCCTGGGGCTTCTATATCGAGGTGGCCGACAACCCCGACGAAGTGGGACGCCATGTCCTGCCCGAGGCCGAGGAGTCGTTGGTTCGCAGCGCCGCGGCCTCGGTGTCCGTGCCGCGGACTTGGATGAAGATGCCCGCAGAGCCGGAGGAGATCGAGTCCTGGCTGCCCCAGGGGTGGGCCTGGGAGGAGAACGGCCATCTGATGGCCGTTGACCTGATGGCCACGGACCCGGTCGCGCCTGAGGGGTACACCGCCACCGTGGAAACCATTGGAGCCGTCACCTATGCTCGGGTGCTGGATGCGGCGGGCGAGCAGGCGGCCCAGGGGCAGATGGCATCCCTCGGGGAAGCCGTGGTCGTGGATCGGATGGTGACCGAGGAGGCCCATCGGCGGCGCGGGCTGGGCAACTTCGTGATGCGTACGCTTGCCGACCACGCCCTGGAGACGGGCGCGGTCCTCGGCGTTCTGGGCGCGACCGACGCCGGGCGCGCGCTGTACGAGACGCTGGGCTGGAAGAAGCACGCGACGCTGGCGGAGTGCGTCTACCGACCCTGAAGCAGGAGCAACGGCCGTACACGGGGGCGGCCGAATCCAAAGAGCGCCGACAGCCCCCGGACAGTCGCCGCTCTGGCCTTCACACAACTGCGGTCAGGGCCATTTGTCTCCACCCGGTGCTCATGGCATGGGATGCCGCGCCCAGCCGCGACGTCCGGGCTCCGGAAGACCGAGCACCGGCTGCGGGTGCGCGCAGGTCGTCCTGCACGCCGCGCGCGGACGCTCCAACGCGCGCATCGCTGCAGTCCTTGAATGACGTCTCTCTTTGGAGGGGCGACACGCCTGCTCACCGAGGCGACGCCAACCGAGTGCGTGCCGTGTCGATTTCTACCGGGTGGTGTGGGGTGGCCGTCAACGTGAGTACTTCTACGGATGGCCGGCCACCACCGCGACCAGCAGGATGACTCCGTGATTGAACACGAAGACGGTCCCCCAGCTGCTGTGCGCCCCGTCCCCGACCACCGAACTGCGGAGACGGTGATGAAGACCGTCCTCATCGTGGCGGCCATCGCGGGTGCGCTCGTGCTGCTCCCCATGATCTTCCTCATCGCCGCCTTCGTCATGACCAACTGACCGCGCGCCTGTCCAGACGCGCCGGACGTCAGCCCCAGGCGTCCGGTCCCGCGGGGGCGCATTCCTGGTCCTCCTCCAGGAGCGCCGATGCAGCAGGCTCAGGCGGGCGAGGGCAGGGCGGGGCGGGGCGGGAGCTCAGTGGCCCATGGAGGTGAGCTTGTCTCGTAGTGACGTCAATTCCTTCGAGACGGTGACATCAGGAATGGCCATGAGGCGGTTCACCAGGGCAGCTGTCTCGTCCAGACAGGCGGGGCGAGTGACGTTCTTGATGACCCACGTGTCGTCCTTGGGGTGGAACTCTGCATCACCTCCTGTGTCGACCACAGCGATGGGGCCGACAGTCGCCTTGGTCCCGTCATGCTCGAAGACGATGTCTGCCACCCCGTACCAGGGGTTCTCCCATCCATGGTTTTCCGGCCCCACGGTGAGCGTCAGGCGGTCGATCTTGTTGTCCTCGACCGTGAAGCTGATGTCCTTCGCCTTCTCGTAAGGCGTCTTCGGCAGCTTGTCGGGCATGGGGAAGTCGTAGTTCATGGAGATGGACAGGTCCCCTCCGATCTGATGGCATCCCGGCAAGCTTCCCGCCTCGCGGAGGCGCAACGTGGCTTTGGTGATCAGAGACGGACCCGGGGCGCGGTTCTCGAACGTGATGTCCAAGTGCGGGCCACGCAGATCCTTGAGGGGCTTTTGCCCCTCCTCGGCCTGCTCCTTGCCTTCGATTCCCTCCTTGATGTAAGCGGCAACGCGGGAAACTCTCAGCTTGGGCCGGCGCTCACTCTCTGATGCTCCAGTGGTTGCTTGCGCCTCCCCGCTCTTCCCCGCCCGGCGGCGGTGTCAGCGTCGAACACCTGGCCTCCGGCGACATCAACGGGGACGGCTACACCGATCTCGTCACCGTCGCCTCCCAGGACTCGCCCTCCGACGAGGGCACGCTCGGCGTGCTGCCCGGCTCGTCCCGGGGCCTGAAGAGCACGCCGCTGGGCAAGGACATCCCACTGCCGTTCGCGCACCACCGCCCCGTGGTCGGCGACATCAACGGCGACGGGAAGGAGGACGTCGTCACAGACACCGGCTTCTCGGACGGTCCGCAAGAGCAGAAGCTGCGCACCTACCCCGGCACCGCCGACGGGCTCGACTCCGACAAGCCGGTGGACTGGAAGGGCAAGGCGCAGGAGGGCGAGGCTATCCGGCTCGCCGACTTCGACGGCGACGGCCACGACGACCTGGTGGTCAGCAACACCGGCGCCGAGGCGCCCGGGGGCTATAACAACGCCGGTGCCATCAACGTGCTCAAGGGCACCGAGAACTGGCTGACCGACGAGGGGGCGCAGACCTTCTCGCTCGACACCGAGGGCGTCCCCGGCTCCATGGAGGGCAACGACAAGTTCGGTACGTCCGTCTCCCCGGCCGACTACAACGGTGACGGCAAGGCGGACCTGGCCGTGGGCATCCCGAACCGCACCAAGGGCGTCGGCGCGGCGGCCCTGCTGTACGCGGGCACCGACGGGCTGAGCGCCAAGAACTCGTCACTCATCGACCCCAGTGACCTGGGTTCCCCGGCGATGAAGGGCCGCTTCGGCACGGAGCTGACGAACCCGGCAAAGTAGGCCCGCACGCTGGGCCTGTTCGGCAGATCACGTGACTGTCGGCTGGTGGGTCGTCGCTGCCGACATGGGGCGGGTGTTCTGACTGATGCCGAGTGGGAACGGCTGCAGCCGTTCCTTCCGGTCACCAACCGGCGTTGTGGACTGTGCCGGCATCACCGGCAGGTGATCGACGGGATTCTCCACCGGCTGCGAACCGGTGTGCAATGGCGTGACTGCGTGCTCGGTCGCGCAGAACGTGGCGTGCGAGCCGCTCAAGCAGGCCGCAGTGTCGCGGTGGCAATCTCAATGAAGTCGCGCAGTAGTCTCTCGCGCCGGTCCGTGGCAACCGCCAGGCAGGTCTCGAGCCCCGGGGCGTCTGTGACGGGGAGGTGGACGAGGTCGGGGCGGGAGCAGGACCGCGCGACGCTCAGCGGGATGAGGGCGATGCCGTACCCGGAGGCGATGAGCTCGAACTTTTCTTCCAGCGACGACGTCCGCCGCTGCGGTGCGTCGAGCATCCGCTCGCCGTCGAGGTCTGCGGAGGTGAGTTCCGGACGGCCCGCCAGAGGGTGCGTCGCGGGCATGCAGGCGACCCTGGGATCGTGACCGATGGGAATGATGCGCAAGCCCGATTCGTCGAACGGCCGCCGCAGGTAGCCGACTTGGGCCCGGCCGTCCCGCAGCGGCCGGTCCTGCTCCCACCAGCGTGCCGGGACGACGTCGATCTCGACGTCCGCGTGGTGCGACGTGAACGCCCGGATCGCCTCCGATACGTGCAGTCCCGGAGAGAAGGCGACCACCAGCCGTTGGACGCCTGCATCGACGTCCTGTACGCGGCGGACCACCGCTGCGACGGACCGGAGGATCTGCTGCGCCTCCTCGTGGAGCTGACCGCCGGCGGCGGTGCGCAACCCACAGCGGGTGGTCCGTAATATCACCGGGCACCCCACCACCAGCACCCCGGGCTTGTTTTT
>NZ_JBHXFI010000003.1:10956-52638 GCF_042724075.1 Streptomyces sp. NPDC127097
GCTCTTACGCCCCCCACCCGCGGTGGGCCGCCTCAATCGCCGCCCTGTCCGGGGCCCCCCCCCGGGGCCCGGCCCGGGTGTATCGGCGGCCCCCCCGGGGGGCGCTCCCCGCGGGGGGGGGACACCCCCACACTGCGGGTGGTCCGTAAGAGCAGCGTGCACCCCAACTCCTGCTCCAGGGACTTGATTTGGCGGCTGAGCACCGGCTGGGCGATGTAGAGCTGTTCCGCCGCACGGCCGAAGTGCCGGTGCTCGGCCAGTGTGGCGAAGTAGCGGAGCTTGCGAAGATCCAGATCCATGCCCTGAAGGTATCAATCGTCTCCAAGGGTATTGGACGCCGCCAACGGCCGGCCCGAGACTCGAAGCATGATCGTCATTACTGCTCCCACCGGCCAGATCGGCGGCCGGCTCCTGGAGATCCTCCTCAACGAGACCCGGGCCCGCGGCGAAGAGCTGCGCGTCATCGTGCGTGACCCGGGGCGACTCCCCGACGCGGTCCGCGCCCGGGTCGACGTCGTCACCGGTTCGCACGGCGACGCGGAGGTCGTCGACCGGGCCTTCACCGGCGCGGACGCCGTCTTCTGGCTGGTCCCCTCACACGCACAGGCACCGAGCCTGGACGCCATGTACTCCCACTTCACCCGCGCTGCCGCTAAGGCGTTCACGGCTCACGGAGTCGGACACGTCGTCGGCGTCTCGGCGCTCGGCCGGGGCACCCCCGTCGCCGGCCGCGCCGGGCACGTGACGGCGTCGCTGGCCATGGACGACCTCATCGCGGGGACGGGCGTGGCCTACCGGGCGCTCGCCAACCCGACCTTCTTCGACAACCTGCTGTGGCAGGCGGTTTCGATCCGCGACCACGGCGTGTTCACCGGCACCGCGGCCGCCGACCGCAAGGGGCCGGCGGTCGCCACCCGGGACATCGCCGCGGTCGCCGCCGACCTGCTGCTCGACCGCTCGTGGGCGGGGACGGGCGAAGTCCCGGTGCTGGGCCCCGAGGACCTTTCGCCGAACGACTTGGCGCGCATCATGTCCGACGTGCTGGGCCGCCCGATCCGCTACGAACGGCAGACGTTCGACGACCTGCGCGATGTGCTCGCGGGACGAGGCATGGGGGACGCGCTCGTCCAGGGCTACCTCGACATGATGCGGGCCAAGGACGACGGCCTCGACGACGGGGTGCGGCGCACCCCGCAGACCGCGAGCCCCACGGCGTTCCGCGAGTGGTGCGAGCAGGTCCTCACGCCGGTGGTCCAGGCATGAGCGCCCGGACCACCCTCATCGTCGGGGCGTCCCGGGCCCTGGGGCTCGGCCTGGCCACCGAGTACGCCCACCGCGGGGTGGGAACGTCATCGGGACCGCCCGGGGCGATCGGCGCACCGGCCTGCACGACCTGGCCGACGCGTCCGAGAGCCGCGTCACCGTCGAGTCGCTGGACATGACGGAGCCCGAGCAGATCGCCGCGTTACGCGGACGTCCGGCGGACCGCACTCCGGACCTGCTGTTCGTCAATGCCGCCATCACGCGGGGCAACGTTCCCCTCGGTGCGGTCCCGACGGAGATGTTCGTCGACTTCATGGGCACCAACGCCCTCAGCCCGATGCGGGTGGTCGAGCCCCTCAGCTCACTGGTGGCGCCGACCGGGACCATCGGCATCATGTCCTCGCGCCGAGGCAGCCTCAGCCTGAACACGCACGGCGATCAGGACGTCCACCTCGCCGGCAAGTCCGCCCTGAACCAGCTGATGCGCAGCTACGCCGCCCGGTACGCCGATGCCGGGCACACGCTGCTGCTCATCTGTCCCGGCCATGTACGCACCCAACTCGGCGGGCCGGAAGCACCGTTGACCATCGGCCAGTCCATCCCGGGTGTGGCGGACACGATCGACCGCCACAGCGGTGAACCAGGTCTGCGGTTCCTCAACTACCGGGACCAGACCGTTCCCTGGTAGCCCTCGTCGAAGTGCCGTCCCCGCCGGAGACGACCGCAGTCCGGTGCTCTTTGCGGTTCGACGACCGCTCCCCGCCCGCCCCGGGAGGGGAGGCAGGGGGACCCGGCGCCTTGCCGTCAGTCTGTGGGCCGTTGGGGGCCGACCGGGTGCGGCGTCGGTGTCGTGTGGTGTTCTCCGGTGGTGCGGCCGGTTTGCTGGGCGGGGATCTGGCGTACGCATTCGATGAGGTAGTCGCCGGTGTCCGCAGCGACGGTGACGCCGTGGGTCTCGCTGTGGAAGCCGGGGAAGCGCCGGTCGAAGGACTCCAGGGCGGTCAGGTACCGCAGCAGCGGGCCGTCGGGGGCGCCGGTGTTTTCGCCGGGCATGAGGACGGGGATGCCCGGCGGGGTGACGGTGACCATGGCAGCGGCCACCCGGTCGGCCGCGTCGGTCAGCCTCACCCGCTCGGTGCCGCCGCGGATGAGGCGCTGATAGCAGTGCTGGGGCGGGGTGACGGGCTCGGGCAGCTCCTGGAATGCGGTGTCGAGCAGCTCGACCAGGCGGGCACCGCGCAGGTGGTCGTGCATCTCCTGGCACAACTCGCGCAGGGTCTGGCCGGTGTAGCGGTGGGGGTGGGCGTCGACCAGCTCCGGCAGGATCCGCTCCAGGGGTGCGTCGTGATCGTAGAGCGTTTTGAAGTCCACGAGGGCGTCCATCAGGGTTCCCCACTTGCCCTTGGTGATCCCCATGGAGAAGAGGATGAGCGTGGTGTAGCTGTCGGTCTTCTCCACCACGATGCCCCGGGTGGCCAGGTAGGCGGTGAGGATGCGGGCGGGGATGCCCCAGGGGGACATCTGGCCGGTGGCGTCGATGCGGGGGCAGGTGAGGGTGACCTTGATGGGATCGAGCAGGCAGTAGCCCTTGGTCAGTCCGGTGAAGCCGTGCCAGTCGGCGTCGGGCTCCAGCTGCCAGCAGGACGGATCGGTGCGCAGCAGTTCCAGGGGGGCGTCGGCGAAGGGGAGACGCTCGCCGGTGGCCGGGTCGGTCACGGCCTCGGGTTGCCAGACGCCGAAGAACCAGTCGGGCCGGTCGTCGGCGGCGGCGATGCGCCGGGCGACGCGTACGACCGTCTGGCGAAAGCGGATCGCTTCGGTCACCGATTCGTCGATGAGGCAGCGGCCCTGGGGACCGTCCATCATCGCGGTGGCCACGTCGAGGGAGGCGATCATAGGATACAGCGGTGAGGTGGTGCCGTGCATCATGAACGCCTCGTTGAACCGGTCGTGCTCCACCGGCGCCCTGGGGGCGGATTTGATGTGCACCATGGCGCTCTGTGACAGGGCGGCCAGCAGCTTGTGGGTGGACTGGGTGGAGAAGACTGTGGGACGTTCGGGTCCGGGGAAGGTTTCGGGGCCCACCGCCATGCCGTAGCGGCCGGCGTAAAGGGGATGGAAGCGGGCGTAGGCGAACCAGGCTTCGTCGAAGTGGAGCCGAGGGGTACTGGGTGCGAGGGCCTGGGCGACCTGGACGGTGTCGTAACACAGGCCGTCGTAGGTGGAGTTCGTCAGCACCGCGTACTGGGCCGTGGGCGAGACGGCGCCCTGGGCCAGTGGGTTTCGGCCGGCCCGGGAGGCGACCGAGGGTGCCTGAATCTCGGCGGGCGGCAGGGGGCCTGCCAGACCGTAGCCGTTGCGGGTGGGGACCAGGTAGACCGGGCGGGCTCCGGAGAGGACCAGACCGTGCAGCACCGACTTGTGGCAGTTGCGGTCCACCAGTGCGATCTCGTCCTGGGTGACGCTGAAGTGACCGACCATCCGGTCGCAGGTGGAGTCGCCGTGGAGTACGAAGTAGGTACGGTCGGCGCCGAAGACGCGGGCGGCATTGCGCTCGGCGGCACCTACCGGGCCGGTGTGTTCGAAGAGGGAACCGAGTTCCCCGACGGAGATGGACAGGTCGCTGCGCAGCAGCCGTTCCCCGAAGTAGTCGTGGAAGGCCCGGCCGACGGGGGACTTGAGGAAGGCGACACCGCCGGAGTGGGCAGGGGTGTGCCAGGAGTACTCGTGCGCGTGGTCGAAGCGGCGCAGTGCCTTGAAGAACGGGGGTAGCAGGTCGTGCTGGTAGCCGCGGGCGGCGCTGGCGATGCGTCCGGCGATGAAGGGCGCGGTGTCCTCCAGCGGCCAGATGTAGCCGATCACCGTTTCGGCCACCCACAAGGGCAGGTGTTCCAGGTCTTCGCCGTTCGTGACCAGGAAGACGGGGAGATTCTGGAAGCGTCGGCCGACGTGGCGCAGTACCTCGGCACCGCCTGTTTCGCCGCCTTCTCCGGCGGCCTGGGGAAGGTCCCAGTCGAGCACGGCGGCAGCCGTGCCCGCCTCGGTTCGCAGCACTGCCTGGGCGTCGTCGGCTGTGGTGGCCCAGCGCACGTCAATGCCTCGGTTCTCCAACTCGTTGCGGATTCTGCGCAGTTGCTCGGCGGCGACGCCTTGACTCTGTGGGAACTCGTGTACCGCGAACAGAACCGTCGCGTCGGTCATAGTGGCCCCTCTGCTGTGCGCGTGTCGGCGCATGGACTGCTCGTACGCGCCATGCCTGCTGTCCGAGAGGCAACCGGAAGATCACCGGCAGCGGCCCAGTGGCTGGACCAAACCACTCCGAGGAGGGAAACGGAGACCGCCGCACCTGACCGCTACGTGAACGCGGGTGGCGGCGAACCTCGACGGGTCTGCTCCGTGCCGAGCGCTACGTGGCTGCCCCGGCCCGCGGCGGCTGCCCTGTCCCCCTATGGCACAAGTGCCCCAGCTCCCGCCCCGGCCGCGAAAGCATCCGACGCTACTCGGCTGACCTCCGCCGTCGGGTCATGACGGCCCGTCCCCATACGCCGCCCTCCCTAAGCCTCCGTCAGTTGAGGGATGTAACGACGCCGGGCCGCCCATAGGTTGACACCGCCGCAGCGGGCCACCGCCAGGGGCGGACAGCTTCCTCGCCTCCTCCTTCCGGAAAAGGTTCCGGAACACGTTCGGCAGAGGTTGCTGCGTTGCAGCGGTGAAAGGGCCGGTCATGGAACCTCCTCTCCCCCCGAAGGCAAGAACTGCCGAAGGAAAACACACCAACCATGATCTCTAAGACCGTGTCCTACGTGGTGAGGCGGTCGTTGGCTTCGGTATGGGGCGGGGTACGTGGAGTTGGATTGTTCCGGACGGACTGTGGGAGATCGCGAAGCCGCTGATCCCGCCGTCGAGAGTGCGGCCACAGGGCGGCGGAACGCAGGACACGCCCGATGAGACGCTGTTCGCGGCCATCGTCTACATCCTGGTCAGCGGCTGCGCCTGGCGCCAACTGCCGCCCTGCTTCGGCATATCGAAGTCGACCGCCCACCGCCGGTTCCTGATCTGGTCGAGAGCCGGCGTCTGGGGTCGCCTGCACGAAGCCGTGCTGCACCGCCTCGACGACACCGGTCTGATCGACGTCACCCGCGTCGTCCTCGACACCGCCCATGTCAGGGCTAAAAAGGGGGCGAACACACAGGTCCGAGCCCCGTGGACCGGGGCAAGCCGGGCTCCAAGATGCACATCCTGTCGGACGCGAACGGGCTGCCCCTTCTCGTCGGCATCTCGGCCGGCAACACCCACGACAGCGAAGGGCTGAAGCCCATGGTGGCGGGTCACCAAACGAGACACGACCCCCACCGAGGCCGGTACCTCAGACCCCAGCGCCTTCACGCCGACAAGGCGTATGACCGCGCCGATCTGCGGAAATGGCTGCGCGGCAAGCGGATCGGAGTGCGCATCGCCCGCAAGGCATCGAATCCAGCGAACGCTTAGGGCGCCGGAGGTGGGTGATCGAGCGCACGATGTCGTGGCTGTCCGGCTACCGCAGACTCATCCCCCGCTACGAGCGCCATTCCCGCAACTACCTGGCCTTTCTCGGACTCGCCGCCGCCCTTTGCTGCTACAAGCGCCTCGTCCGCCTCACCACGTAGGACACGGTCTAAGGACATGAAAGATACGCCCGAAACCCACCATGGGATGATCTTGTAGCCCGGCTCAGGCAAGGCTCTCTTGCAGCTCCCTCGCGCGCTCTGCGAGTAGGGGCAGCAAACTATCTCGCCAGTTGTCGAGATCGACCATCCCACTGGACATACCACCATGGGCGAACTGTTCGTGGTACACCGATGACCTCGCATTGGTGACTAGGTCAACCCCCACGAGCTCACCGAACGTCACCCGCAACAGGCTGACCGCCTCGTCGAACGATGCCGGAATGTCCGTCCCTGACAGGTGGTCGCGAAGAGCCCGCCAGACGTGAGGGTCGCCACGCAACCCCCACCTTTCGGGCTCGGGGTCGAAGAGTTCAGCCATCTTCACAACTGCTGCGTCATCACGCGCCACGGCGTCAGTGTTGCACACAGCAGAACAACACCACACCAGCTGAGCCGCACACGGAGCCGGGCCCTTCCGAACCGCGCCTGTCAGGGACGCGGACCGACAGGGCCCGATGACACACAATCCAGCGCCGCCCAGCCCCCGTCCACCGCGGACACTCCAACCAACACGAGCCCCGACCGAGAAGTCACCCGATAGGTGCGGCTCCCAATCACTCCGAGAATCACGGCCCTTCGTTGTGTCCATCCACTTCACGGATGGAGCAACCTGGCCCCCAAACCCGACGAGACAGTGGTCCCCGTTCACCCTGATAAAGACCCCCCGTCGCTCCCCGTCCTCCCCTACCGAAAACCCATACCCGGCCGGGACTACTGGGTTCTGGACAACGCGCTGCCCGACATCGAAGCCCTCCGGGAGCGCTGCCTCACCAAGGACAACACACTCCACACGGTGTACCCGTCCCAGCCTCAAAAACAGGTCGAGCAGGTTCACCTGAACTATAAAAGCGCAGGTCAGACACCCTTCGCTGCTGGCTCTAGAACAGCAACACATTCAACATGCGATGACATCGAAAACGCGTCACCGCGGGCGGGCTCGACGAAACATGCAGGTCAGGCGTGGCACTTCGGTTCCGGAAGGGAACTGTAGGGCGCGTGGAGCGTCACCGTGGAGAAGCGGCGACGTCCAGGACGTACTGCAAGCAGATACGCCTGCCGTCGCACTCGCCGGGCCCAGAGTCGCCGAAGAAGAACCAGCTCACGAAGCTCTGCTGGAGTACTTGGCCCGACCGCACAGGACGACCACTGGCCCGGTCGTCGTCTGCGGTTCTACCTGTTCGCGACCGCCGCTTCCCGGAGGACCCTGCCCGGTCCCGGCGCCGTCCCCAACGCCCGGTCGAGGTCGGCCCATAGGTCCTCGACGTCCTCCAACCCCACCGAGAGCCGCAGCAGCCGGTCGCTGACTCCCGCGCCGCGGCGGTCGTCGGCGTCCACGATGCGGTGGCTGATGGACGCGGGGTGCTGGATGAGGGTGTCGACGCTGCCGAGGCTCACGGCCGGGGTGATCAGGCGGACGCCCGCGATCACGTCGTGGGGGTCGCCGGCTACCTCGAAGGCGACCATGGCGCCTCCGATGCGCGGGTAGTGGACGCGGGTGACTCGGGGGTCGGCGGCGAGCCGGCCGGCCAGCTCCGCCGCGTTCGAGGACGCGGCTCGGACCCGTACGGGCAGCGTCGACAGACCACGAAGCAGCAGATAGCCCGCGAGCGGATGCAGCACTCCGCCCGTGGCGAACCGCACCTGGCGTAGCCGCCCGGCGAACTCCTCGTCGCAGGCCACCACGCCGCCCATGACGTCTCCGTGGCCGCCCAGGTATTTGGTGGCGCTGTGCAGGACGAGACGGGCTCCCTGCTCGACGGGGCGTTGCAGCACGGGGGTGGCGAAGGTGTTGTCGGCGAGCAGCGGGACGGAACCGCAGGCGTGCGCGACGGCTCTCAGATCGAGTTCGGCGAGGGTCGGGTTGGCCGGGCTTTCGACCATCACCAGGCCGGTGTCGGGGCGCAGCGCGTCCGCGATGCCCGCCGGGTCGACCCAGGTCACCTCGGAGCCCAGCAGCCCTGCGGTGAGCAGGTGATCGCTGCATCCGTACAGCGGCCGTACGGCGACGACATGGCGCAGGCCCATCGCGCTGCGTACGAGCAGCACGGCGCTCAGCGCGGCCATCCCGGTGGCGAACGCAACCGCGCTCTCGGTGCCCTCAAGACGCGCGAGGGCGGTCTCGAAGCGGGCGACGGTCGGGTTGCCGAGGCGGCCGTAGACGGGCGGGCCCTCCGGTTCGGCACCGTCGTCCGCGAAGGCGTCTATCCGAGCGGCCTCGCCCCGGCTGTCGTACGAGGGGTAGGTCGTGGACAGGTCGATCGGCGGGGCGTGCACCCCCTGCCGCGCGAGGTCGTCCCGCCCGGCGTGCACCGCCTCGGTGGCGAGCGCCCGGGGTGCGGGCACGCCCGGGACACGACGACCGGTGCCGTCGGGAGATTGGCCGGTTCCCTGCGGGTCGGCCGGTACGTCATATGCGTCAAAGCTGCCGGAGTCCATGCCCAGGAGTCTGAACACCGAGCGGGGTCGGATGGTCGGACCCCGTGTTACGTTCGGCACATGGCCGATTCTGTCGTACTTGATCCGGTGGATCTCCATCTACTACGGCTGCTGCAGAACGACGCACGGATGACGTACCGCGATCTCGCCGCGCAGGTCGGTGTCGCGCCTTCGACCTGCCTGGACCGGGTGACCAGGCTGCGCCGCTCGGGAGTGATTCTCGGCCATCAGCTGCGGCTGGACCCGGCGAAGCTGGGCCGGGGCCTGGAGGCACTGCTGTCCGTGCAGGTCAGGCCGCATCGGCGGGAGTTGGTGGGGCCGTTCGTGGAGCGGATCCGGGCACTGCCGGAGTCCCTTACGGTCTTCCATCTGACCGGGCCCGACGACTATCTCGTCCATGTCGCGGTCGCGGACATGGGGGATCTTCAGCGGCTGGTCCTCGACGGGTTCACCTCACGGCCCGAAGTGGCGCGCGTCGAGACCCGATTGATCTTCCAGCAGTGGGACTGCGGCCCGCTGCTGCCACCCCTGCCCGACGGCGCTCCCGCCCCCACGACCACCGTCGGCCATCAGGCCCCCGGGAACCCCGGGGCCTGATACGTATACCGGTCCAAGCCGGAGCCACCGCAGGTGACCGCCTTCTCCATCGCCCGCGCCCCCGCCCTGGCGCCAGTGAGGTCTGCCTGCCCGGAGTCGCCTTCAGCCCGCCGGCTTGAGCGGCAGCGTCGCGCTGATCCGGAATCCGCCCCCGCCGCGGGTCCTCGACCAGCAGATCCAGCTCATCGCTACCGTAGGTGAGGCGCACGAGCGCGCTCACGTCCGAGCCGCCGTGCTTACGGGTGGGCGCCGTGGTCGGCGGGTGTTCATGGCGGCGACGACAGGGACGAACTCGATCGCCACGCTGTACGAGCTGCGGCGTGGCCTCGCCATGCGGAAGGAGGAACACCACCTCGAGCCCGACGCCTTCGCCCTCTCCCGGGAGCGCTCCGGTCACGTCGTGGGCGTCCACCAGTGCGTCGGCCGGCACATCGCCCGTCTGGAGGGCCAAAGCGCCCCTGACCGTACTCGCCCGCCGCGTCGATCACCTCGAACTCGCCGGACCTGCCCGACGCCGCCTCAACAACACGCCGGGGTACCTGGGAGTCACTGCCGCTGCGCGTGCGCATCGACTGAGACGCCGGCCGCCCGGCGATGCCCGATCACTCGACGTGGCTGCGGTCTTCTTGCAGACTGACCGCCACCGCCTGCGAGAAGTCCGCCCGGCGCGCCGCCGGCCTGCCGCGTTCGGCCGCGTGACGGGCGGCCATCGATGATCGGAGGCAGCCAGGGCACCTTGGAGGAGTCGCTCATGCGCAAGCAGCAGCAAACCGAGAAGGGCCGGATGCGGACGAAAGCCGTGGGAGCCGGACCGGACCACCAAGGGGCCCTGCTCCCCGACACCCCCGCGCAGGCCGGTCCGGTGCCCCCGCGCCGCAGCTCCGAAGGGGGCACCGGGCCGGTGCTGGGCCGCGCCCTGCAGATCCTTGGCGCATTCAGCGCGAGCTGCCCGGAGATGACGTTGAGCGCGCTGTCCCGGCGGTCCGGGCTGCCGGTGTCGACTGTGCACCGGATGCTCGGCGAGCTCATCGCCTGGGGCGCCCTGGAGCGCGGCGACGACGGCTGCTACCGGGTCGGGCTGCGGCTGTGGGAGGTCGGCTCCCTCGCGCCGCGCGGTCAGGGCCTACGCGAACGAGCCCTGCCGTTCCTCGAGGACCTCTCCCAGATCACCCGCGAGAACGTCCAACTCGCCGTGCAGGAAGGCACCGAGGTGGTCTACGTCGAGCGCATCGCGGGGTCCGGCGCGGTACCCGTACTCAGCCGCGTCGGCGGACGCTTCGCTCTCACGGCCACCGGCGTCGGGCTGGTCTTGCTCGCGTACGCGCCCGTCGAGGTGCAGGAGAAGGTGCTCGCCGGCCCGTTCGAGCGCTTCACCGAGCGGACGCTCACCGATCCGCGTGAGGTACGGTCCGTACTCGCCGAAGTCCGGGCGGGCGGCTACGCGGTCAGCGACCGCCAGGTCACCATGGACGCCCTGTCGGTCGCCGCCCCGGTGTACGCCAGCTGTGGCGAGGTGGCCGCCGCGGTCTCCTTGGTCGTGCGGCACGGCAGTGCCTCCCCGCACGCGCTGGCCCGGTTGGTTCGGACCAGCGCCCGTGCGATCTCCCGCGCCATGGCCGCCCCGCGCGGCTGAGCTGCGCGCGGGCGCACCTCGGACGGCGTCCGCCGCACAGCACGGCCGACGCCGCGCAGATGTTTCCCGGCATCCGGAAAGGCCGCTGGCCGCCGGCGCGGGCCGACCCCACGATGGTCAGCACCGGTCGACGCCCGGGCCTCTGGCTCACCGGAGCGCACCTGTCTGGTGCGCGCAGGGTGTCGACGACCACCACGCAGTCGACAACGGAGCGCTGCCATGGTTCTGCCACCCTCTTCACCCCGTCCCGGGACCGTCCGGTGACCGGCCCCTCTCTGCGCGCCGCCCTCGACGAGGGGCCGATGAGCCGCTTCCAATGGGGCGCGATCGCGGTGTGCGTACTGCTCAACATGCTCGACGGCTTCGACGTACTCGTCATGGCCTTCACAGGAAAAGCCGTGTCGGCGGAGTGGGAACTCAGCTCTTCCGAGCTCGGGCTGCTGCTCAGCGCAGGCCTCGTCGGCATGGCCCTGGGTGCCCTGTGCGTCGCCCCGTGGGCCGACCGGATCGGCCGCCGGCCGGTCACCCTCGGCTGCCTGGCGGTGGCCGCCATCGGGATGCAGCTCTCCTCGGTCAGCCAGTCACCCCTCCAGCTCGGAGCGCTCCGCGTGCTCACCGGAGTCGGCATCGGGGGCGTCCTGGCGGGCAGCAACGTCATCGCCGGCGAATACGCCTCCCGCCGCTGGCGCGGGCTCGCCGTCAGCCTCAACTCCACCGGCTACGCGGTCGGCGCCACCGTGGGCGGGCTGCTCGCGGTCGGCATGATCGGGCAGTTCGGCTGGCGCTCGGTCTTCCTGAGCGGCGGCCTGGCCACCACTGTCGCCGTCTCGCTGGCGTACTTCTGCCTGCCCGAGTCCGTGGACTTCCTGGCCTCGCGCAGGCCGAAGGGCGCCCTGGAGAGGATGAACGCCCTGGCCCGGCGGATGGGACAGCCGGCGCTGGACCGCCTGCCCGCACCCACTGCCACGCCCTCGGGGGTCGGGGCCGGGTTCCGCGAGTTGCTCTCGCCGGCGCTGCGCCGCCCGACGCTGCTGCTGTGGTCCGCCTTCTTCCTCGTCATGGCCGGCTTCTACTTCGTGACGAGCTGGACACCGACCCTTCTGTTCGAGGCCGGCTTGTCCAGCACCCAGGGCCTCACCGGGGGAACCCTGCTCAACGCCGGCGGCACCTTCGGTGCGGCCGCGCTCGGAGCGCTCGCCGCCCGCTTCGCGCTCCGCTCCGTGCTCCTCGCCTACCTGATCGTCACGGCCGGGCTGCTGGCGGCCTTCATCGCCGCGACCTCCTCGCTCTCGGCGGCCTTCGTCCTCGGCGCGGTGATCGGCCTGTTCGTCAACGGCTGCGTGGCCGGGCTGTACGCGCTCACCCCCCTCGTCTACGGCGCGGGAATCCGGACGACTGGAGTCGGCAGCGCCCTCGCGATCGGCCGCGTCGGCGCGATCCTCGCCCCGGCCATCGCCGGCAGCCTGCTCGACGGCGGCTGGACGCCGCAGCACCTCTACCTCGCCGTCAGCGTGGTCTTCGTCGCCACCGCTGCCCTCCTCGCCCTGCTGCGCCCCGCCACCGCCGGACAGCCCGCGCCCGCCCCTGCGGCCCCGGCCGCAGGCAGTGCGCACTGAAACCAGCACCCCCAAGGAAGATCCCATGACTGCTTTTGTCCGCAACCAGTGGTACGTCGCCGCCTACGGCCGTGAGGTCGGGCGCGAGCTGCTCGGCCGCACCGTGCTGGGCGAACCAATCCTGCTGTATCGCACCCGGGACGGCCGAGCCGTGGCGATGTCCGACCGCTGCGTGCACCGCCGCTACCCGCTGTCGCAGGCGCCGAGCCGCCTGGACGGTGACCGTGTGGTGTGCGGCTACCACGGTTTCACCTACGGCACCGACGGCGGCTGCGTGTCCGTGCCCGGCCAGCAGCGCATCCCACGCACCGCGCGGTTGGACACCTATCCCGTCGTCGAGCGGGACTCCTTCGTGTGGGTCTGGATCGGTGACCGTGAGCCGTACGACACACTGCCGCCGCGGGCCCCATGGCTGGACTCGCCCGACTACACCGTCGTGTCCGGTATGGAACCGATCGACGGCGACTACGGCCTGCTCGTCGACAACCTCATGGACCTCTCCCACGAGACATACCTGCACGGCGGCTACATCGGAACCCCCGAGGTCGCCGAAACCCCCATCACGACCGAGGTCGATGACGCGGCCGGGATCGTCTACGTCAGCCGGCACATGGACGACGCCGATTGCCCGCCCTTCTACGCCAAGTCCACCGGTATCGAGGGCCGCATCACCCGCTGGCAGGACATCGAGTACCACGCCCCGGGGCTGTATCTGCTCCACTCGCGTGTCGCCCCCGTCGGCGCGCCCGCCCCGGATGCCGACGGCAGAGACCCGCACGCCTTCCACGTGGAGGTCGTCTACGGCATCACCCCGTCCACGGAGAAGACCACCTACGACTTCTGGGCCGTGGCCCGGGACTTCGCGCTGGACGACCGGGACGTCACCGGCTTCCTGCGGCAGAACAACCACACGGTGGTCATGCAGGACGTCGTCGCCCTCAACGTGCTGCAGAAGTCCCTGGACACCGAGAGCCCCGGCTACCAGGAGCTGAGCATCAACATCGACACCGGCGGCCTCGCCGCCCGCCGCATTCTCGCGCGCCTGGCGCAGGCCGGTACCGAGCAGTCCGTGGCAGTCCGATGAACCCGCTCCACCCGGCGGTGCTCACGGGCGACGGCGTCTACCGCATCCACTGGGTGCTCGGCACCGACCGACTGCTGGCCGTCTGCCACTGCGGTGCCGAGCGGGAGTTCGAGAATCCGGTGCCGCTGTGGGACTGGCTGCTGGGCCACCCCGACGACCACCGCCCCGGCCCGGCCTCTCGGCCCGCTCCCGCCCCAGCTCCGCACCCCCTGTCCGAGGCCCTCGTCTGAGGGCACTCCCGGCCCGGAAAGAGAACCACCATGACCACCACGACGCCTCCGCGCACCGAGGTCGAACTCGATCTGACACTGGCGCGCAAGGAGACCCTCGCCGACGGCGTCGTCCGGCTCACCCTGGCCCACCCCGCGGGCGGCCGGCTGCCCGCATGGAGCCCCGGCGCACACATCGACCTGGCAGTCGGTGCCGGCCTCGTCCGGCAGTACTCCCTGTGCGGCGACCCCGATGACACCTCCGTCCTCCAGGTGGCCGTGCTGCGCGAGGCGACCGGCCGCGGCGGCTCCCGCCACGTGCACGACTCGCTGACCGAGGGCGACACGATCCGGATCCGCGGCCCCCGCAACCACTTCCCTCTGGTCGACTCGCCCCGCTACCTGTTCATCGCAGGCGGCATCGGCATCACCCCGATCCTGCCGATGATCGCCGCCGTATCGCAACGGGGTGCCGACTGGCGGCTGGTGTACGGCGGGCGCAGCCACGCCACAATGGCCTTCGCCGGACAGCTCACCCGGGCCCACCCCGACCGGGTGGACCTGCGCCCCCAGGACGAGTGCGGCCTGATCGACCTCGACGCGCTGCTCGGGTCTCCGCAACAGGACACGACGATGTACTGCTGCGGCCCCGAGCCCCTGCTCAACGCGGTGGAGCAACGGTGTGTCCGCTGGCCGGAGGGTGCGCTGCACCTTGAGCGCTTCGTACCCAAGGTCCGGGAAGACGCCGCCCCGTCAACCTCGTTCGAGGTGGAACTGGCCCAGTCCGGCCTGACGCTGACCGTGCCGGCGGACCGTTCCGTCCTGGATGTCGTCGAGGAAGCCGGTGTCGCCGTCCTCTCCTCCTGCCAGGAGGGCACCTGCGGCACCTGCGAGACCACGGTCCTGGCAGGGACCGTGGACCACCGGGACTCCCTGCTCTCCCCTCAGGAGCAGGCCCGCCACGACACCATGATGATCTGCGTCTCGCGTGCCGCCTGCCCGCGCCTGGTCCTCGACCTGTGACCCGACCCGCGCTCCTGCGGCAAAAGGACACCAGTCACCCCGCTCCCTCAATGCGCCCGGCGCGCTGATCGCCGTCTGCGAGCGCCGATCCGCCGGCCGAACACCGCTCCCCCGCCACCACCGCAACCGGAGCCCGCCCATGACCGCCAACCGTCGCACCTTCCTCGGCACCGCACTGGCCGCGGGCGCGCTGAGCGCCCTTCCCGGCACGGCAGCGGCAGCCACCGGCCCCACCGGCCCGGTCCCGTCCACCGGCACCCATGTGATCACCCTCGGCACGCAGGCAGGCCCCACCATCCGCGGCCCCCGCAACGGCATCGCCACCGCGCTCGTCGTCGACGGCAGCCTTTACCTGTTCGACTGCGGGCTCGGCCTGACCCGCCAGATGAACAGCGCGGGTGTCGACGTCAGCGGGCTGCGCGCGGTCTTACGGATGTCATGCCACGCCCTCGTGCACATTGCTCGGTTGCCCTCGAAGCTCGTCCGTTGCCGCCTGGGCCACGGGTACCCGTCGAGCGTCCGCAGCAGGTCAGCGGGCGGTGCGGGTGTACGGCCGGGACATACTGCCGCGCCGGGCACTGGCCGACGGTGACGTCCGGTCGGTTCAGCGAATGAAGTCGACCTCTGGGTAGTGGCGCGAGGGGCCGTCGAGCAGGTGGCTGTTCCGATGGCGCAGGTGCTTGTCGAAGAAGGCGGCGACGTAGGTGCGTTGGACCTCGATGGAGCGGTTGGGGTCGATCGTGCCGAGTGCCTGCTGCATTACTTCCGGGGTTATCCCGAATGCGCCCGGCGCCTGGGGGAACAGGACCTGGTTGTCCACGAAGGAGTTGTGCCCGGAGCCGTGCAGCTTCAGGTCGAGCCGTTCTCCGTGCAGGTTGTCCCAGAGCCGCTCCCAGCTCCGGTCAGTGTCACGGTTGTGGTGCTCGGAACTGAACAGCATGTAGGGGCGGTCGAGCCGCTTGTGTTCCGACGAGCCGAAGAGCTGGCCGTCCAGGTTCACGCCGGCGTCGATCCTGGAGTCCTGCTGCATGGCAGCGGCCACCGATCCTCCGCCGAGGGAAGCGCCGAACATCCCGACGTGTTTCGTGCTCGCGGCCTGGGTCAGCCCGCGGGGGAGCGGCTTGTGTTCCACATCCGGGTTGTGGCCGCGGGCGATCTCGGCCAGCTGGTCGATGACGAAGTGGGTGTCCGCCGCCCGGACGTCGATCAAGTCGCGCGATTTGGTGCCTGGCGGCAGCATGCTCCCCTCATGTCGCCCGCCGGGGAACACCACGTCGCCGGTGTCGTGGGTGTGGTCGATGGTGACGACCAAGTAGCCGCGGCTGGCCAGGTCCTGAACCAGTGCCGTGCCCGTCGCACGGTTCCCACGGCCGCCGGGCGAGTACAGCAGCACCGGCAGCTTGCCGGCTTTGTGGTCAACCGGGGCGCCGGTATGCCCGGCAGTGGTGGGCAGGGTCACCCCACCGGGCAGCACCTGCTGGCTGTTGGGGAGAAGTGCGGCGGGATAACGGGAGGTGTGTGTGGCCGGGTACCACAGCGAGACCATCAACTCACGCTGCTGTCCGGGCACCCACGGATCCATGCGTTTTGCATCGCGCAGGTGGAGGTCGACGGTTCCGACGCCATAGCGCCCGGTCGGGGCGGGGAGAGTCAGCTGCCCCGGGGCCGGTACGTCCAAGGCTGCGGCCTGCCCCGGAGGTTGCGCCGCGTCCAAGGCCGCCGCCCGGTCCGGGGCCGGCGCCGCGTCCAAGGCCGCCGCCCGGTCCGGGGCCGGCGCCGCGTCCAAGGCCGCCACCTGGCCCTGGGGTTGCGCCGGGTCATCCAAGGCAGCTGGCGCAGTCATGGGTGTACCAGCGCTCTTCCCGGCGGCGACGGCCGGCGCGACTCCGGCGCCCAGGATGACGGCCAGCGCCCCAGTGGTGCCGGCGACCCGGGCTCGTAACGGGCTGTGACGCCTTCGTGCGTGTTTCATGGGCAGTCCTTCTCCATGAGGGCGAACACCGCGTGGCCGGCGGTCGGTTGGCGCTCATCGTAATAGGCGATTTGCCATTGCCAAGCCAAGATCCCTTGCTTATGCGGAGAGTTCTTATTACCGCACAGTTGGTGATGTGACGCCGTCGGCACTTTCTGAAGTTGCGCGGCGTCGGTCTCACGCCCTGCGCCATCGTCGGCCGTACGGCCGGCCTTTCCCGGGGATCCGTCTGCACGTGGACCGACCTTCGACACGCGGAATGCGTCGCGGAGTTGAGCATGCCGAGTGCCAATGCGGGGGACGTACGGGAGACCTGCCCTGGCGTGCGGATGCCAGTGGTCAGCGCCCTGCGTTCAGCGTCCTCGTGACCAGTCGCAGCGGCACGGAATGCGGCGTGGGAGCGGGCATCAGGAATCGGCGATTAGCTCTGGAGGGCCGCCTCGACGGGGCGAGCGTGCCGGTATTCGGGCTCGCCGAGTTTCGACAAGGGCGTTGGAGAATTCGCTGCCACCGGGATGAGGCGGAGGTACAGAAGTGGCCAATTCCTCGGTCGATTTGAGTGCAGAGGTTCCGTATGGTCCGTTTGCAGGGAAGCACTGCGAACGAACTTGTGATTATCGTGTGAACGCAGCTCGATACAGGTCGAGTTGCCACCCGTTCATCCCCCCACGTGCCGAGAGGAGGCTGCCCTGCACCCGGTTGCTCACGCGCCGCGCCGACACCGTGCGCGACGCCGCGCCGACATGCCTCTGCTCGGAGGTGTCCGCCCGCCGATCGCCGCACTGCTCTGCGCGCTGCTGGCAGTTGCCGTCTTTCCCGCACTCGGCGTCGGCACCGTTCATGAGCAGGAGGTACCCCAGGCGGTACGCGACGCGGAACGCCGGATCGCCGAGGATGCCGCGGACTCGTTCAAAACGTCCGTCG
The DNA here is from genome assembly GCF_042724075.1 of Streptomyces sp. NPDC127097. Lineage (NCBI taxonomy): Bacteria > Bacillati > Actinomycetota > Actinomycetes > Kitasatosporales > Streptomycetaceae > Streptomyces > Streptomyces sp. NPDC127097. Next base: position 28,420 of record NZ_JBHXFI010000003.1, read on the forward strand.
ACGTCAGGGCCAGGGCAGTGCGTCATTCCGCCGCGTCGGTCAGGGCGCCCGCGAGCGGTACTCCGAAGGCGGCGCTGCGGTCCCTCCTTCCGGCCGGTCCCCCGGTCCGGGGCGGTGTGCTGCTCGCCCCGCACACCGGCAAGCCGCTCGCGGCCGGCGGTGAAACGGTGCCGCTGACCGGGGTGGACGCAGTGGCCCTGGCGCGGTCCCCTGCCGACAACCTCCCGCCCCGGCTGGTCACTTCGGGCCGCGCCGGACCGCGACTGTTGTTCTTCGCCCGGGTGGCTGTCCCTGCTCCGGGCCGGAACCAGGACGGCAAGCCGGTCCCAGCACGGGACCTCGCGGGGGAACAGGGCGATGGTGCACGCGAATTCCTGCTGGTCGTCTCGGAAAAGGTCCCGGCCCTCGCGGTCCACGGAGACGGGCGCACCGCTCAACTGGTGGGCCGGAACGGAAAGGTGCTTGCCACCACCGCCGCCACTGGTAAGCCCCTGACACTCGACGCCAAGGACCGCACCCTGCCCTCCACTGCCGCGGACGCCGGTCTGCACACCGGTGACGCCTCCGGCAGCATGCTCGGCCACGGTCACGACGGGCTGCGCAGGGTGGCGGGTTGGTCATCGGTCGCCGCGGTGGACGGCAAGGACGACACCTTCGGGCCGGGACTGACGATTCTCACGCTCAGGGATGTGACTCCGGCGAAGGGCGGAGCCGACCACACAGGGTTCGCCATCGTGGCCGCGGGCACGTTGGTGGTGATCGCCGTGCTGGTCACTCTGGTGCTGTGGGTCACCGTGCAGCGTCCGCTGCTGCGGCTGCACCTGTCCGCTGCCCGGCTGGCCAAGGGCGCCGGAGAAATGCCCGGAGTGCACGCGGAGTTGGCGCGGCCGGTGGCAGCCGGCGCGTTCGGCGAGCCCGGCAGGGTCGGCCGGGCGCTGGAGTCGATACGTCGCCAACTGCTCGGCCAGACGGGACCGGAGCCTGTGCGGCCGGTGCGGCGCCGCCCCGGAGCCCGGGCTATGGTCCTCATCTGCACACTCGTGATCGCCGCGTGGGGAGTGCCGCTGCTGTTCCTGCTCAATCGCGTACCGGCCGCCCAGGCCGTACCGGCAGCCGCCGTCGCCGACCAGCAGGCACGCACCGAAGCCACCGCTGACCGGGTGCGGCAGTCCCTCGGCCGGAGCCACGCCGACCTCGCGGCGACGGCATCAGCCCTCGCCGGTGCGCCGCGGGAGCGGGCGGCGCAGGTTCTGCGACGTGAACACGCCGACCATCCCACGTACCGATCGCTGTACATGCTGGACCACACCGGTGCCATCGTGCTGCGAGCGGGCAAGGAGCCGCTGCGCACCCTCGTACCTCCCCCCGGCGACGGAATCACCCAGGTCAATACGTCAGGCAAAATCCCCGCGATCGCCGCCTACGTCCCGATCCCGACGGCCAAGAACGCCAAGAACGCCGACAGAGGCGGCGACACCGGCCCGGCCGTAGTCGTCGCAGAGATCGGCGTTGACGCGCTGAACGACCTGATTGCCCGGCCGGGGCTCGGCAGAGTGTGGCTGACCGACGAGCACCACAGAGTGCTCGCGGCAAGCGTCGGCTTTCAAGCCTTCCAATCGCTTCCCAGCCGCGCCCTCACCCGTCTGGTGGCCAAGACCGACGCGGCACCCGGCGGCGCGGGCAGCCCGGCATCGGCCGTCCTCCACGCGGGGACCGCGCCGGGCGCGGGCTCGTCGGTCGCGGCCGCCGCGCCACTGGCACAGACGGGGCCGGCCGCCGGCCTCGGCTGGCGGGTGGTCTCCGCCGAACCCGCCGCAGCGCTCAAACTGGCGGCATATCAGGTCCAGTCACGCACCATGCTGGCCGGGCTGCTCGCCCTGGCCGCGGGGGGCGCCTGCCTGAGCTGGCTGCACATCGTGGTGGTCAGACCGCTGCGCACCCTCACCAGATGCGCGGAGCGGCTGGCCGACGGTGACCGCCGCACCGTGCTGTACCCGGTCCACCACGACGAGTGCGGTTCGGTCACTCGCAGTCTGGAACTGCTCCGGCAGGCGCTGGTGGAGCGGGACCGCGGTGGCGGACGAGCTTACGTTGCCTCTGTACCTGCCCCATCGTTCCAGCGCGGCAGCGCACCGTAGCAGTGAAGGATCAACCGACGTGCTTTTCCTCTATGTTGTCCTGCTGCTGAGCTGTGCGGTGCTGCTGATCGCCGGCGTGCTGGAGCAGCGGCGCCACTACGCCGCGCTGACACAGATCCCCACTCGGGTGCTGGTCAACGGCATTCGCGGCAAGAGCTCGATCACCCGGCTGTGCGCGGGGGCGCTGCGCGGCGGCGGCCTGGTCACCGTGGCCAAGACCACCGGCACCGCTGCCCGGTTCATCCACCCGGATGCCACAGAGGAGCCGGTGTACCGGAAGTTCGGCATCGCGAACGTCGTCGAGCAGATCGGCATCGTCCGTCGCGCGGCGGCCTACCGGCCGGACGCTCTGGTGATCGAGTGCATGGCGGTGATGCCCGCACTTCAAGAGGTCAACCAGGAGAAGCTGATCCGCTCCACCATCGGCGTGCTGTGCAACGTCCGCGAGGACCACCTCGCCGAAATGGGCCCGACGCTGGACGATGTGGCCCGCTCGCTGTCCCGGTCGATGCCGGTCGGCGGGGTCTGTGTCACCGCCGAGCAGGAGCGGCTGCACCTCCTCAAGGAGGAGGCGGACAAGCGGAGGTGCCGCCTGATCGCGGTCGACCCGGCGTCGGTCTCCGACGAGGAGCTGCGCGAGTTCAGCTGGTTCACCTTCAAGGAGAACGTCGCCATCGCGCTGGCAGTGGCCGAACTGCTCGGCGTGGAGCGGGCCACCGCCCTGCGCGGGATGTGGGACGCGCCACCGGACCCCGGCGTGCTCTCCGTCGAGCGCTACCGCACACCGGACGGCAAACGACTGCGCTTCGCCAATGTCTTCGCCGCAAACGACCCCGATTCGACGTTGATGAACGTCCGTCAGCTGGAGGAGCTCGGTGCGATCCGCCGCCCGCTGAACGTGGTCATCAACTGCCGCCCGGACCGGGTCGAACGCAATGGGCAGATGGGAGCGATCGTCCCCGACCTGGCCCCGGACACGGTCTTTCTCATCGGTCATCCGACCAAGAGCGCCCGCGACGGCATCCCGTCGGGCTGGTCGTCGGCCCGGGTGGTGGACCTGGGCGGCGACCGGCGCGACGCGCAGGAGCTGACCCGCGCCGTTCTCGCCGAACTGCCGCCGGATTCCTCGCTGGTGGCCGTCGGCAATATCCACGGCCAGGGCGAGCTGTTCCTGGAGCACCTCAGCAGGCTGCCCTCTGACGACGCCGACGAGCCGCTTCCGGTCGCGCACCCGCCCGAGCCGGAGCCGTACAGCTGGGTGGCGTCGCTGAACGACCCGACGTCCGGGCCGCGTCTCCCTGGCCCCACCGCTGCCCATGCCGACGCGCTGCACCAGCCGACAAGGAACCCGCTGTGATCCCCGTCAACGTCACCCCGCAGACCATCGCGCTGGGGATAGCCCTCGGGCTGGTCTTCTCGCTGGTCTGCTATCTGACCACCAACCTCTCTCCCGGCGGCATGATCACCCCCGGCTGGCTCGCGCTGACCCTAGTCACCGATGTGGTCCGGGCCGCGATGGTGATCGGCGTCACGGCGCTCACCTTCGTCGCGACCAAGGTCCTTCAACGTCATGCAATCCTTTACGGGAAGCGGCTCTTCGCCGCCGTGGTGCTGTCCGCAGTGCTGCTCCAGACCACGCTGCTGCTCGCGCTCCAGCACGAGTTCCCGCTCCTTTACACCGCCCAGACGCTGGGCTTCATCGTGCCCGGCCTCATCGCCTATCAATTGGTCCGCCAACCACTGGCCGCCACCGTGATCTCCACCACCGCGGTGACCCTCGGCACGTATGTGGTGCTCGTTGCCGGGCTGCTGCTGGGGGCCCTGCCCATCGGCTGAACGAGCCGCACGCGTCCGCCGTACCCATCCGCACGCAGAGGAGGTCACCATGGGCACCGACCCCACCCCACCCGGCAGCCCCAGTCGCCGTCAGATCCTGGCCTGCGCCGCCGGTCTGGCCTCCGCCGGTGCGGTCACCGGATACGCATGGCACCGCTTTCGGAACGGCGTACCGGGCGGTGGCTTCTCGGTCCCGGCCGGCGGCTACCGCTTCGAGCGCCGCGCCGCGCCTGCCCGTACGGTGGTTCGCGCCGCCGACGACCGCGTGCTGGCCACCTTCACCGACGGTGCCCGCACCGCGCTGCTGACCGGCCCGACCCGTACCTGGAGCGAGCCGCGCACCACCGGCGCGGTGGTGCGCAGCGACGCCTGGGTACGGCTGATGGGGGGTGCATGGAGTCAGGGCAAGGAGCGAACCCGCTGGTTCCGGGAGTGGTTCCCCAAGGCCCTGGCCGACCGCAGTCCGGACGTCCTCGCCGTGGCCTTCCAGTACGGCGACGGGGCGCACGATCTGCGCACCGCGTCGGGTCTGCGCTACGCCGGCAAGGCTCACTTCGGGCCGCTCGTTCCCGGACAGTCGCCGACATCATTCGACTACCGCGATGAGAAGTCCGACTTCTACGACTACCTCGGCACCCCCTGGACCTTCCCGGACGGCATCCGCAAGCACCCGGAGAAGAAGCGCTACGGGGACGTGGACTGCTCCGGCTTCATGCGCCTGGTCTGGGGCTACCGCATGGGCTACCCCATGCACGCCACCAACAGCCCGGGGGCCGGCCTGCCCCGCCGCGCCTACGCCATCGCCTCCCGGGCCCCCGGCGTGCTGCTGATCCCGAACACCGGCCGGCCACCTGCCGACATCAGCCTGCTGCTCCCCGGCGACCTCGTCTTCTTCGCCATCGACATCGGCAGACCGCGCGACATCGACCACGTCGGCATGTACCTGGGTCCGGACACGGACGGGCGCCCGCGCTTCTACTCCAGCCGCTCGCGGGCCAACGGGCCCACCATGGGCGACCTGGCCGGCCGCGCGACGCTCGACGGCCACGGCTTCTACGCCCAAGGGTTCCGCACGGCCCGCCGCCTGTGAAGCCGACGCACCCAGCCCGCCCCAGGAGAGACCACGCCATGGCCACCACCCCCCTCACCCGGGAAGCCACCGACCGGCACCACCCCTCGCAGGGCATCAGACGCGCCCACGCCAAGCGCCGTCAGCGGACCGCCGTCAGCCGGGAGTCCTACGCCCTGCTGCTGATCCTGGCAGCTGCCGCGGTGCTCTACACCTGGGCCATCGACCGTGCCGCGGTGCACCCGTACTACTCCGCGGCCGTGCGGTCGATGGCGGCGAACTGGCACGCTTTCGTCTTCGGCGGGCTCGACCCGAGCGGCTCAGTCACTCTGGACAAGATCCCCGGTGCGCTGTGGCCGCAGGCCCTTTCCGTCAGGCTCCTCGGACCGTACAACTGGGCGGCGGTACTGCCGCAGGTGCTGGAGGGCGTACTCGCCGTCTGGGTGTTGCACCGGATCGTCCGTGCCTGGGCCGGCCCCTTGGCAGGGCTGCTCGCCGCGCTGGTGCTCACCCTCACTCCGGTCACCGTCGCGCTCAACCGGCACAACATCCCCGACACCCTGCTCGTCCTACTGCTGGTCCTCGCGGCAGGATCGCTTCAGAAGGCCGTCCGCACCGGGAGGCTGCTGCCGCTCCTCATCTGCGGGACCTGGGTGGGCCTGGCCTTCCAGGCCAAGATGCTCCAAGCGTGGCTCGTCCTGCCGGTCTTCGCCGCGGTGTACCAACTGGCAGCACCTGGTTCCCGATGGGACCGGGCCCGGCGGCTGCTGCTCGCCGGGATCACCGCACTCGTCGTCTCCTGCTCCTGGCTGCTGCTGGTATGGGTCACCCCCGCCGCGAACCGTCCCTACATCGACGGGACCAGCAACAACAACCCCTTCACCCTGGTCTTCGGCTACAACGGGCTGAGCCGCTTCGGCGACGACCCGCATGCGCTGGGCGCCGTCGCCGGCACCGCCGCCAGCCGCACCACCGGTAACACGGGTTGGGCCATGGTGGTCAACCACAGCGTGGGCCCGCAGATCGCCTGGCTCCTGCCGCTCGCCGTACTGGTCTTGGCGCTGGGCGTGTGGTGGCGCGTCGGACAGCCGCGCACCGACGGGCCGCGGACAGGGTTCCTGCTCTGGGGCGGCTGGCTGGCGGTGCACCTCGTGGTCTTCAGCAACTCCAACGGCAACCACGGCTACTACATGACCGTACTGGCTCCGGCCCTCGCCGCGCTGACCGGTGGCGGAAGCGCCCTCCTCTGGGCCGAGTACCGCGCCGGTGGCCGACGTCGCGCGGCGCTGCCCGTCGCCGTCGGGCTCACCGCACTGTGGGCCGCGGCAATTCACGGCCCGCACAGCGAATTCGCGCCCTGGCTGCTGCCGGTGGTGCTGATGCTCGGCCTGTGCGGGACCGTCGGCCTGTGGACCAGCGGGCCACACACCACACGACGGGCGATGCACAGCATCCTGGCAGCGTCCGTGACGGCCGTACTGCTCGCCCCGGCCGTCTGGGCCACCTCCTGCCTGAACCCGCGCTACCCCGGCTCACCGATAGAGCCACTGGCCGGACCGGTCGGCCCCGGCTACCAAGAGGCGCACCACCACCGGGCCAAGGTCCGGCGAAACCCCTTGAACGAACCGTCCGGGCGGGACAGCGCACTGCTGAACTACCTCTCCGCGCACCGTTCCGGGGAGAAGTACCTGCTTGCCACCCAAGCCGCCTACGGCGCCTCGCCCCTGCTGCGCGCCACCCCCCAACCTCTACTGGTCATGGGCGGCTTCACCGGACTGACCCCCTATCCGACCGCACCACGGCTCAGGGACCTGGTCTCCGCCCACCAGCTGCGCTACGCCCTCCTCACCACGCGCCGCCCGTCCACACCGGCGTCGGTCTGGGTGAAGAAGCACTGCACCCCCGTCGCCTCGAGCGCCTACGGTCAGACCTCGGACGGAAGCTTCACCCTCTACGACTGCGCTGGAGGCAAATGACCTCCTGACACGGCGAGTTGCGCGAGCCACACACTCAGGGATCGCGACGGCTCCCGTATTCAGGCGTGCACCGCCAGGGCGCGGCTGCCATACGGGGCTGCACCCTCGCCGCGCCGCGCGATCTCGGCCACGACAGGCTCTGGATCACTGCTCAAAGATCTTCGGAACTTTAAGTTACCGAGCGGCAACCCCTTGACGTCAATCCCAGGGCGGACAAAACTGCCGTCCTACGGTCGACATTGTCGAACAGTGGATGACATCGGGGCAGAGTCGCTCCCATGGTCTCCGCTGGAGTGCGTCGACGAGCTGAATCGGCGCCGCCCCGAACCAGCTGGCTTCCACGTCGATCGAGCCCAGCCGCCCCACCCCGCACCGTATTGAGCCGCTCCAGGAGCACACCGTGACCCACGCGCGAACCGCCGGCCCGTTCATCGCCGCGATCGACCAGGGCACCACGTCAAGCCGATGCATCATCTTCGACCGGGACAGCCGTATCGTCTCCATCGACCAGAAGGAGCACGAGCAGATCTTCCCCAGGCCGGGCTGGGTGGAGCACGACGCCAGCGAGATCTGGACCAACGTCGAGGAGGTCGTCGCCGGCGCCCTCGACAAAGCCGGGATCACCCGCGGCCTCAGGGCGATCGGCGTCACCAACCAGCGCGAGACCACCGTCCTCTGGGACAAGAAGACCGGCGAGCCGGTGCACAACGCCATCGTCTGGCAGGACACCCGCACCGACGCGCTGTGCAAGGAGCTCGGCGGCAACGTCGGCCAGGACCGGTTCCGCCACGCGACCGGCCTGCCGCTGACCTCCTACTTCTCCGGCCCCAAGATCCGCTGGCTGCTGGACAACGTCGCCGGCCTGCGCGAGCGCGCCGAGCGCGGCGAGATCCTCTTCGGGACCATGGACTCCTGGGTCATCTGGAACCTCACCGGCGGCCCTTCCTGCGGCGTCCACGTCACCGACGTCACCAACGCCTCGCGCACCATGCTCATGAACCTGCACACCCTGGAGTGGGACGAGCGCCTCCTCGCCGCCATGGATATCCCAGCTGCCATCCTGCCGCGGATCCGCTCCTCCGCCGAGGTGTACGGCATGGCCGGCGGAGCCCTCTACGGCGTGCCGGTCGCCTCCGCGCTCGGCGACCAGCAGGCGGCGCTGTTCGGCCAGACCTGCTTCTCCGAAAGCGAGGCCAAGGCCACGTACGGCACCGGCACCTTCCTGCTGATGAACACCGGCCGCCGGCCCGTCCACTCCCACAGCGGGCTGCTGACCACAGTCGGCCACCGGATCGGCCGGCGGGCGCCGGTCTACGCGCTGGAGGGCTCCATCGCCGTCACCGGCTCGCTGGTCCAGTGGATGCGCGACCAGCTGGGCCTGATCGGCACCGCCGCGGAGATCGAGACCCTGGCGAGCTCGGTGGGGGACAACGGCGGCTGCTACATCGTCCCTGCCTTCTCCGGCCTGTTCGCCCCGTACTGGCGCTCCGACGCCCGCGGCGTGATCACGGGCCTGACCCGCTACGTCACCAAGCAGCACCTCGCCCGCGCCGTGCTCGAGGCCACCGCTTGGCAGACCCTCGAGATCGTCAATGCGATGCACAAGGACTCCGGCGTTGCCCTGACCTCACTGAACGTCGACGGCGGCATGACCTCCAACAACCTGCTGATGCAGACCATGTCGGACGTCCTGGACACCCCTGTGGTGCGCCCGATGGTCGCCGAGACGACCTGCCTCGGCGCTGCCTACGCGGCCGGACTGGCCGTCGGCTTCTGGCCGGACACCGACGCACTGCGCGCCAACTGGCGCCGCGCCGCCGAGTGGACGCCCCGGATGGACGCGGCCGAACGCGACCACGCATACGAACTCTGGCTCAAGGCGGTCGAGCGGACCACGGGCTGGATCGAAGAGGAGCACTGAGAACGTCGTCCTCAAGCGCCGTGCTCCGTGGAGATCCATCTTCAACGTCACGATCACACGGCGCCGTTGCCGGAGTGTCACCGGCCGACGGCAGTCCGTGCCGGGAGAATCGGAAGCAGCCGCCGGAGGGACGTCGTCAAGTTACTGGCGTGGAAGACAAGTTGGGACTTGCTAATGGTGTGCGGGTGCCGTGCGGGGCCCTGCGGTCAGCCGGTGGCTGGCATGCCGGTGATGGTCTTCCAGGTGCGGAAACGGTCGGTCATCTCGGTGCGATAGTCACTGGCTGTGAGGAGATGTCGTCGGGGCCGGAAGAGAGTCGAGATCCTGGAGAACGCGGCGAGGAATCTCTGTGCCGCGCCGGCGGAGCGGAAGTTCTTCATGGGGCGTTCGCGCTGCCTCGTGGGCTGGTGGCTGTTCTCGGCTCGGTTGTTCAGGTACTTCGAGCTGCGGTGCTCCACCGAGGGCAGCACCTCGCGGTGCGCGGCGCCGTAGCTGCGCAGCTTGTCGGTGACGATCACCCGGGGCACGTACGCGTACTGTTTGAGGAGCTTGCGGAAGAACCGCTTCGCGGCAGCGGCGTCGCGCTTGTCGGTCACCAGGATGTCGAGGAACATTCCCGTCCTGGCCCACGGCCCGCCACAGGTACCGCATCCGTCCGTTGACCTTGATGAACACCTCGTCCAGATGCCACCTGTCCCCGGGCCTTGGCTGCCGCCGGAGCTGGCCGAGCACCCGGACTACCCGCGCATCCTCGCTGTCTTCAACGAGGCACCAGGCACTGCGCGGCCTGGGGCGGCCAGGCGGAGCCATTGGCCAGGGCTGCCGGTCGGGCCGCGAAGGTGCCGGCGAGTTGCTCGGCATGTTCGACGCCGGTGGTGGCGCGGGCTTCGGTCCACCAGTAGGGAACCGGCGGTGGGGTAGCTCCGAGCAGTCGCTCGGCCTCGCCTTCGACCTGGACGAGCAGCGGTGCCTCGACGGAAACGAGCGGTCGCCCCTCACCGTCGCAGGACTGCCGCTTGAACAGCCCGCGGCAGAGAGGATCGGCTGCGGCCCGAACAGGGAAGGGCCGGGTATCACCGACGGCTCGCCCTTTGAGGTCACCGGACGAGAGCCAGCTGCCACCGGTCAGCTTGCAGCCCTTGCCCTGCCGCGGCTTCTTCACCGCCTCGGCCAGGGGGACTTCCTTGCGAGTGTCACAACCGTCGTGGTCGGCGTCTGTCCACAGCCGGAACTTGTCGCGCTCATATCCGGCCCGGGCCTCGCGGGACACCTTCAACCGACCTATCACATCCGGCAGGCTCAGCGTCCCGTTCTTGCTGTCGGGAGGTGATGCGCTCGCTGACGGCGGCTTCGCATCCTCGTGGGGGGCTCCGGGAGCGCACCTGGCTGCCAGTTGGGCTTTCACGGTAGAACGCACCACTGACAATTCCCGCTGACCTGCGCATTCATGCCAGGCCAGACGACGTCGGCTTGGAGTACCGGAGCGTCAGGAAGGCACTGATTCCAGAACGAGTTACCGACCGAGGTGATGGAGCCGGGGCCCAACTGGCCGACGGTGTTCGCGCCGTACGATGCGATGGCCCTCACCAGTGGCGCCCAGCCGGGAGGCGTACGGGTGCCATTGGGGAGCAATCTGGGTTTGCTCGTTCATCCCTGCTTGACTCCAGTTCTGCAGAGTCTGCAACCTGCTCCGCAGGTGCCCAGGACTCCGGCATCGTCGTCCATGGCGGGGCGGAGACGGCATGTTCATGCGGATACGCCTCCCCGGCCGCCTCGATCAATTCCTCATGGGTGTCACTCACGTCACTCGTCATCCCGCCGCCCACCAGAGCCCCGGTACGGCAGCAGGGCCCGTCCCGCGCGTCGCGGTCCGGACCCTGCCCCGTGCGGTGCCGCCCTGCGGCGGCGGTGCGTCAGCTCTGTGCGGTGTCGTCGCCCGCCTGCCCGGCGCCCTCAGCTGCGCCTGCCTTCTCGCGCATCTTGCGCACCAGCTCCGCCTTCTGGGCGGCTGCACCCTGGCGGTCGAGGTTGCGGTGCGGACCGTTGTTCTGCCGTTCGGCGCGGGACAGCCTCTTGCGCTGGCCGCCGCCCATGCCCACGGGGTTGTTGATGTTCTTGCTCACGGTCACGGGTTCTCCCGGTAATGGTGTGAAGTGATCTACGGATTCATCGGTGGGGGACGGGCGGCGACGTCGAAGGACGTCAGCAGGGGCCCGTCACGCTCTCACTCGTAAATCGGCGTCTGGAAGAACATGACAAGGACATTACCCGGTTCCGTCGGCCCCGCACACAACCTTTTCGCCGGCCCAGCGTCGGCCGGCCTTCGGCGAGCGCCCGGGGCCAGCCGTTTCCTTCCGGGAATCTCAGCACCGCCCCGCCGTCACGGGACAACCTTTAGCCCGCCACGCCAGAAGCCCCGCCAGAGCATCTTCAGTTCTAGGGGGCGTCGCAACACCCCAGCTCAAGGGGTGCGATGGACTTCGAGATCCGTAAGATCCGCAAGGCTCAGGGGCCTGTGGAGCTCCAAGCCGAGCGGGAGGAATACTTCCGGCTCGTGCAGATGGGGCTGACAAACAAAGAGGCAAGCCGACGCGTTGGCGTCCATGACCGGACCGGCCGCGAATGGCGAAACGGCCGTACCGACCCAAAGCGACGGCGGGCTCCTGCTCTCGCAGGGCAGGAGCCCGTGCCCTCGCCGACGAGGTACCTGCGCGACGACGAACGCATCCACATAGCCGACCGGCTGCGGGAGAAGGCGTCCGTCCGTGCCATCGCCGCCGAGCTGGGCCGTAGCCCGTCCACGATCAGCCGGGAGATACGCCGCAATGGCATGCCTCTGCGCGGGGGGCCACGCCCGATGGGTCTACCGCCCCCACGCCGCTCAGCGCCGGGCCGACCGGCGCCGGCCCCGGCCCAAGCCCGGCAAGATCGGCCAGAACAACGAGCTGCGGGACTTCATCCAGGCCCACCTGGCGATGCGGTGGAGCCCGGAACAGATCTGTCACGCTCTTCGCAGACGGTTCCCCGACCGGCCGGAGATGCACGTTATCCACGAGACGATCTACCAAGCCCTCTACGCGCAAGGCCGCCGGGGAACTGCGCCGGGAGCTGGCCAGAGCCCTACGCACCGGTCGGGCCCGGCGCAAGCCGCACCGCCAGGCCGCATCCCGCCAGCCACGCTTCTCCCACCCCATGGTCATGATCAGCGAACGGCCCGCCGAAGCGGACGACCGGGCTGTCCCCCGCCACTGGGAAGGCGACCTGATCATCGGCAAGGACAGCGCCTCCGCCATCGGCACCCTGGTCGAGCGGGCCACCAGCTACATCATGCTCGTCCACCTGCCCCAGGCCGCGGCGCCGAAGACGTCAGCACCGCCTTGCAGACGACCGTCCAGGCCCTGCCGCGGCACCTGACCAAGTCACTGACCTGGGCCCAGGGCTCCGAGATGGCCGCCCACCACGCCTTCACCGTCCCCACCGACGTCCCGGTCTACTTCTGCGACCCGGCCAGCCCCTGACAACGCGGCTCGAACGAGAACACCAACGGCCTGCTGCGGCAGTACTTTCCCAAGGGCACCGACCTCTCCGCGCACGGCCCCGAGCAACTGGCCACAGTCGCCGCCAAACTCAACAGCCGCCCACGCAAAACACTCGACTGGGAAACCCCAGCCGAGCGCCTGCATAAACTGCTCGCGGCCTGATCAACCAACCACGTGTTGCAACGACCCCTGAAATCCGCCCATTCCGGCGGTGCCTTCGTTCAGCCCGGTGAGGCCGGGCGGAGGATACGAGTAGCTGTGGAGTTACGTCGCGGCCGGTACTGAGCAGCCTGCGGGCGACCGCGCAGAGGGGCGGAAGCCGGTCAGCCGGCGAAGCCCGGGACCACCAGGCCGGACTCGTACGCGATCACCACCGCATGGGTCCGGTTCTGCGCGCCGAGCTTGGTCAGCACGTTTCCGACGTGGGTCTTGACCGTCTCCAGGCTCACCGTGAGGGACTCCGCGATTTCCGGATTGGAGAGCCCGGTGGCCATCAGGCGCAGCACCTCCTCCTCCCGGCCGGTCAGGGCGGCGTGCGGCAGCGCCTCGGCAGAGCCCAGCGGGCGGGCGGCGACCATGCGGCCCAGTGCGGCCGGGAAGAGGACCGCTTCGCCCGCCGCCACCACCCGGACCGCCTCAGCGATCTGACGGACCGGGAGGCGCTTGAGGACGAAGCCGCTGGCGCCCGCGCTGAGGGCGGCGGTGACGTAGCCGTCGTTCTCGAAGGTGGTGATCACCACGACCTTCGGCGGGTCGGCCGCTTCGGCCAGCAGTTGGCGGGTGGCCTCGATCCCGTTGCGACGCGGCATCCGTACGTCCATCAGGACCACGTCCGGCCGCAGGCTCTGCGCCCGTTCGACCGCCTCGACGCCGTCGGCGGCCTCGCCGACCACCGTGATGCCCGGCTGTGCGGCGAGCAGCATGCGCAGGCCGCTGCGGGTCACCTCCTCGTCGTCCGCGATCAGGAGGGTGACGGCGGGGCTGGTGACGGGGGGAAGGGGCATGACTTCGCCCGCGTCGGATCCACTCACGCCGACACCCGTACCGGCAGCCGGAGGGCCATACCTTCGCCCGCGTCGGATCCACTCACGGCGACACCCGCGCCGGCAGCCGGACGGCCAGCCGCCAGTGCTGCGTCCCGTCCGGGCCGGCCTGGAACTCGCCGTGCAGCAGCCGGACGCGCTCGGCCAGTCCGGGCAGACCGTGGCCGGAGGTCGGGAAGGCACCCGGGCCCGGGCCCGTCCGCACCCCGGTCCGGTTGACCACCGTGAGATCCAGTCCGCCCGGCCCGGCCGCCACCCGGGCCACGATCGGGCCGCCCGCCCCGTGGCGCAGCGCGTTCGTCAGCCCCTCCTGGAGGATCCGGTACGCCGCCCGGGAGAGCGTCCCCTGCACCTGCGCCAGGTCGCCCGACAGCTCCGGTTCCACCACCGCCCCCGCGTGCCGCAGGCGGTCCAGCAGCTCGGGGAGGTCGGCCAGGGTCCGGGTCGGCGCCGTCCCCGACTGTTCCTCGCGCAGCACTCCGAGCACGTAGTCCAGGTCCTCCAGCGCGGCCCGCGTCGACTCCTCGATGCTGCGCATGGCGGCCCGCGCCGTCGCCGGGTCGGCGGAGAGCGCCTCGCCCGCCACCGCCGCCTGGATGGTGGCCGCCGTCAGCGTGTGCCCGATCGAGTCGTGCAACTCGTGGGCAATCCGGTTGCGTTCGGCCAGCAGCTGTTCCCGCTCGGCGGCCAGCGCGAGCCGTTCGGCCGCCGACGGCCCCAGCAGCCGTGGCGCCGCCCACCGCAGGGCCTTCGTCACCAGTACGCAGATGGCTACCGCCAGCAGGATGCACACGGCCGCCACCACCCAGCTCCACCCGCCCGACACCCGGACCGACGTGCCGAACAGACTCGCCCGCGCCTCGGCGCCGAGCCAGTTCCCCGGCAGGGAGAGGCCCATGATGAACAGCACCCCGCTCGCCAGCGCCCCCGTCCAACCGACGGCCACGTGCAGCACAAGCCAGAGCGGAGTCCGCCAGCGGTCGAGGCCGAGTGAACCGGAGGGCCGGCGACCGGCCACCGGATTCGGCAGCGGCACCCGCAGCAACCGGCGGGCCGACACGACCAGCGCCCGTCGTACGGGGCGCGCCAGGCCGACCACGCCGACCAGGACCGCCCAGACCAGCAGGACCAGGACGATCTGCACGCTCTCGGAAGCAGATCGCCACGACAGCGCCGGCAACAGGGCGAAAGGCAGCAGCGGAAGGCTCGCCAGCGCGCCGCAATAGGCGAACAGCACACCCGCATACGTGGAGCCGCGCAGCAGCGGCCGAATTCCCCTGATCATGGGCGCCAGTATCGCCGGGCAGCCCCCCCGGCAGCCTCCCCCGATCGGGGGAGCAATTTCTCCCGCCTTCCCGCGATGCGGTCAGCGGGCCCTGGAAACCAGGATCGTACCTCGACCAAACGATTCCCCAGGAGTTGACTTATGCGTGCTCAGACCCGGCAGGGCCTTCGTTCCACGACCCGGCAGCAGGGCGGCAGACGGCGACGAGCCGTGTCGGCCGCGGTCGCGGCGGCCATCGGCGCCATGACACTGGGCGCCCTCGCCCCACCCGCCGCCTCCGCCCCGGATTCTGCCGCCTCCGCTGCTGCCGCCGCCAGGCCGGACGCCGTCCAGCAGGCCCTGAACACGCTGGTGCGCGACGACGGGATGCCCGCCGCGCTGGCGAGCGTCAAGGACCGTGACGGCCGCACCCGGACCTACACCGCAGGAGTTGGCGACCTGACCACCGGCTCGAAGGTGCCCAGGGACGGCCAGGTACGGATCGGCAGCAACACCAAGGCGTTCACGGCGGTCGTGGTCCTGCAGCTGGTCGGCGAAGGGAAGATCGGCCTCGACGCCACCGTCGACACCTACCTGCCCGGCCTCGTCCGCGGAAAGGGGATCGACGGGCGCCGCATCACCGTCCGTCAGCTCCTCCAGCACACCAGCGGACTCCCCGAGTACGGCATCCACGTCGACGACGACGAGATCAGGAACCGGTACTTCGAGCCCCGCGAGCTGCTCGACATCGCCCTCCGGTACAAGGCCGACGCGGCTCCGGGGACGACGTGGGGGTACAGCAACACCAACTACGTCCTGGCCGGTCTGATCGTCCAGAAGGTCACCGGCCGCCCCCTCGCCGAGGAGATGGACCGGCGCATCATCAAGCCCATCGGGCTGCGCCACACCTACTTCCCCACCCCCGGCGAGATGACCATCCGAGAGCCGCACCCCCACGGTTACCACCGCAACCCGGCGAACACACCGCTGCGCGACTTCACGGAGATGGACCCCTCCGCAGGCTGGGCCGCAGGCCAGCTCATCTCCACCAACTCCGACCTCAACCGCTTCTTCACCGCGCTCCTCGCCGGCCGCCTCCTCCCGGCGGCCCAGCTCGCCGAGATGCGCACGACCGTCCCCGCCGGGACCTCCGGCCTCCGCTACGGGCTGGGGCTCACGAGCAGGCCGCTGTCGTGCGGCGGCGTCTACTGGGGCCACGGCGGCGACATCGCGGGGTACGAGACCCGGGGCGGTGTCACCGACGACGGCCGCGCCGCCAACGTCGCGGTCACCAGCGTCCCGACGGACAAGGCAGCCACGCAGCACGTGAAGGACGCCGTGGACAGGGCCCTGTGCGGCTGAATCACGCACCCGGCAACCCGAACAACGGTCCAACGATTCCTCAGGAGTTGACTCATGCGTGGACAGACACGGCAAGGGCTTCGCTCGCCGGGCCGGCAGCAGGGCCCGCGGCGACGGGCCCTGCCCGCCGCGGTCGCGGTGGCCATCGGCGTCATGACACCGGGCGCCCTCGCCCCGCCCGCCGCCTCCGCCACCAGGCCGGACGCCGTCCAGCAGAGCCTGAACGCGCTGGTGCGCGACGACGGGATGCCCGCCGCGCTGGCGAGCGTCAAGGACCGTGACGGCCACACCCGGACCTACACCGCAGGGCTCGGCGACCTGGCCACCGGCGCACCGGTACCCGTCGACGGGCAGGTGCGGATCGGCAGCAACACCAAGACCTTCGTCGCGGTCGTGGTCCTCCAGCTCCTCGCGGAGCGGAGGGTGGACCTGGACGCCTCCGTCGACACCTACCTGCCCGGCCTCGTCCGCGGAAAGGGGATCGACGGGCGCCGCATCACCGTCCGCCAGCTCCTCCAGCACACCAGCGGACTCCCCAACTACAGCAACCACCTCGGGGACGACGTCCGGTACCACACCCCCCGCGAACTGCTCGCCACAGCCCTCCAGCAGCCGGCCGACTTCGCCCCCGGGACGAGTTGGAAGTACAGCAACACCAACTACGTGCTCGCCGGCCTGATCGTCCAGAAGGTCACCGGCCGCCCCCTCGCCGAGGCGATCGACCGGCGCGTCGTCCGACGCGCCGGGCTGCGCCACACCTACTTCCCCGCCCCCGGTGACGCGAGCATTCGGGAGCCCCACCCCCACGGCTACTACCGGGAATCGGCGGACGTGCCGCTGCGCGACATCACGGAGATCGACCCCTCCTGGGGCTGGGCGGCAGGCCAGATGGTCTCCACCGGCTCCGACCTCAACCGCTTCTTCAGCGCACTCCTGGCCGGCCGCCTCCTGCCCTCGGGCCAGCTCGCCCAGATGCGCTCCACCGTCCCCGCCGAAGCGACCTTCGGCCCCGGCGCCCGCTACGGACTTGGACTCGTCAGCAGGCCGCTGCGGTGCGGCGGCCTCTCCTGGGGCCACGGCGGCAGCTTCCCGGGGTACGAGACCCGGGGCGGCGCCACCGACGACGGCCGCGCCACCAACGTCGCGGTCACCATGCAGCTCACCGACGAGGCGGGCCGGAGGAATCTCGAACGCGCCGTGGACACCGCCCTGTGCCGCTGAACCCCGCCGAGGGCGTTCCGTGAAGCAAAACGACCGATGGGCCCGACGTGGGGTCGGGCCCATCGGTCTCATGTGTGCACACAGCCGCCACATCGTCACCGCCCACGACGCCGGCCCGGCCGATCTGGAGGGCCGCTTGGTCGCCCACCTCGTGAGGGAACTCCTTGATCGCTGGAGCCTGGATCACCTGATCAGCGATGGCCTACCGGACCTCGGTCGTCGCCCGCCACCTGGACGGCCCGACTGCACGACGTCCTGCACAAGGCCGGAACGGTGCTCATGGTGCTGGGCGTCCCGGACCGGGTGATCGACCAGATCATGGGTTGGGAACCGGGCGGGGCCGCACGGATGCGGCGCGGTATCTCCATCTCCCCGACCACCTGTTGAAGGAAGTGGCCCGGAAGATCGGCGCGGCGATCTGGGGAGCCCCGGAAACAGCTCTTGTGGACAAGGGCCAGGACAACAAGGGCTGAGACAACGTCGAAGGGCCCCACCGCAAGCGGTGGGGCCCTTCGACGTATTGCCCGGTGAGAGCAATGGCGGAGGATACGAGATTCGAACTCGTGGGGGGGGTGCCCCCAACACGCTTTCCAAGCCAGCTACCCGGCCTACGTGGTGGCGGCCACACCCGAGCTGGGCGGCGATGGCACGTCAGCCCTTGATGGAGAAGAAGATCGTGTCCTGGGTGTACCAGTCGAGGTTCTTCGTGGCGAACTCCCACTCGGTGTGCTCGAATTCCAGCTTTTCGATGAGGTGTTGGGTGTCGTAGGTGAACCCGTCGTCCATCCGGCCCAGGACCGTGCGGTAGGCGTCTGCGGCGGGCTTGGCCTTGGCCAGCGGCCACATGCCGATGTGCGGGCCGTCCACGGGATACGGGATGTAGAAGGGGATCTCGTCGGGCGGCCCGGCGAATAGGTAGGCATGGGGCAGGAGGTCGGCGCTCACCCCCAGGCGGCGAAGTTCGTCGTCCAGCAGGCTGAAGAAGGTGCCGGGCTTGGAGTAGACGCCCAGGTCGGATGGGTCAGAGCCGTTGCGGTCGATGATGAGCTGGAGGGCGCTGTAGTAGGCGGCAGCCGCGTATTCAGCGTCTGAGCTGGCGTGGCCGGCTATGAGGTGGTCGAGCGCTTCCGGGATGGACAGGCCCCAGTCGAGGCCCTCATGGTCGAGGTCACGTTGACGGGCCTGCGCGAGCTCGCGTATGACGCCGAGGTTGCGCTGCTGGTCAGATGTCAGGCTCCCGGCGGCCCCGAGAAATGCCACGACATCCGCTTTGTCTGCGGTGTTGAACGAGATGATTCGGCTCATGATCGCCATGCTGCCAGTCACCACTGACAGCGGATCATCCGGAAGGTTCTCGCGGGCCTTGATGAAAATTGCGAACCCCCAAGGTCAGAGCCACCACCGCACCGCCCCGCCCATCTCCCCGGACTGGTGGGGCGTCAGCATGGGGTCAGCTCAAGACCGCTCACGGCCGCCGCTCCCCGAGGCGTCCCGCGGGTGGCTGGCTCACTCCGTGTATCCGGCGGAGTGTGGACGGATTGCGCAGAGGTGTGGAGCCACTGCTAACGACCTTCGTCAAGGGCCCCGGCAGGCTGGTCGGTGACGGATCCTCGGACATACAGGCGAGGCACATGCCACAACCCTCATTGCCCGGGGTCGGATGCACTCCAAGGAAGGTGATCATTTCGTGAAGCGCGCGATCGCGGTTGCCGTTGCGGGGCTCTCCCTGGCCGCCGGTTCTCTGGCGCTGGCCTCCCCCGCCGAGGCCAGCGCCTCACAATGCCAGACGTACCTCAAGCAGAAGGGCTATGTCGTCGGCCCGAAGGTCAAGGCCCATTGCAAGACGGGCGCGTACGGCGGTTCCCTGAATAGACTCGCCTGCACCGTACGGCTCATCGGCATAGATGTGAAGGAAAGGCACGCCTCCACAGCCTGTCGGTTAGCTGACGACTGAGCTTGGGGGTCAGCCGAAGGCGACACGCTGACAGCTACTTCCAGAAACGGACGGCCCCGATTCCGCCACGTCGGTCGGGGCCGTCACAGTGAGCGTGCCGGTGACCGGGAGCACCACCTCCGTCGCCCAGGAGCCGATCTGCCAGAGTCCCTGCGGGCGTTCCTGAGTGGCCACAGGGGGCAGTGGCGGTGTCGTTGTCCGCCGGGGCGCTGGAGGGGGCGGTGGTGGCGGTCTGGGGGTGTTTGCGGGGTACGGGCTGGGCGGTTCGGGTGGGGGCTGGAGGAACGCGGCGAGGTGTCGGTGAGCTTCACCGCGTGCTTGGCACCCGAGCGCGCGGCGCCGCAGGCGGTGCCGCCCATCTCCCGCACTTTTCCAGCACCGCGGCCGCGGCCTCCAGCCCGGGCCCGGTCAGGTTCCACAGCTTCTCGGAGACCAGGTTGCCGTTCGCGTTGGTGCGGCCGGCCGAGCCGAGCGACTCCACCAGGCCGTCACGGCCGAGGTCGAGGCAGCCGTTGCGGACGGTCTGCGCACTGGCCGTACCCGGACACATCAGCTCCGGGATCTGCTCGGCGGTCGCCGCCTTCACCACACCCAGCGCCGCGAGAACATCTGCCGCGTCCTGGCCGTCGACCCGTACTGCCGGCGCCTCGTCCCACCCACTCCCACCCCTCTCCCCCGCACCAGTCACACGCCGGTGCGTCCCTCGGCCATGCGGCCACGAGCCCCGGCCCGGAACCCGGACGCCCCACCCTCAACTCACCAACACCCACCACTGACAAGAAAGAGGGGAAGGAGGGTTGTCGGAGTGCCGTGCAGCCCTTGACCACGGCCTCTGAACTGTGGCTTTAGCCTCTTGCGCCGGAGGGGACGGCATAGGGGGGTTGGTAGGGGAAACCGCAGGAAGCACAGCAAGAGGCACGCCCGGCAGGCAAGCCTTGGCGCCCTTCAACACCAGGGGCTTACCACCGGGTTGAATGCGGACGGGTGCTCAGAGCGGTACGCGGCGGCCGCTTCCTGTGCCCCAGGCCCGCGGCTCTGCACCTCTGGGAATGGCCGTCCTGCCGGCACTGTTGCATCGACCAAGGGACCGGCGTCGCACGGTGGGCACATGGCCATCCGCCCCGGAAGGATCCGGGCCCCCGGGATCGCGGCACGCCCGCCGCGCACTCAGACCAGGATGTATTCCGCAGGAGGACTTGTTCATGACTGACCGGCCCTTGACGCTCATGGCAGTGCACGCCCACCCCGACGACGAGGCCACCGGAACCGGAGGGGTCCTCGCGCGGTACGCGGCGGAGGGTATCCGCACGGTTCTCGTGACGTGTACCGACGGCGGTTGCGGTGACGGACCAGGGGGTGCCAAGCCGGGCGAGGCCGGGCACGATCCGGCGGCCGTCGCCTTGATGCGCCGTCAAGAACTCCAGGCGAGCTGTGAAGCCCTGAAGATCAGCGATCTGGAAATGCTGGACTATGCCGACTCCGGGATGATGGGCTGGCCGAGCAACGACGCCCCTGGATCCTTCTGGCAGACCCCCGTGGAGGAAGGCGCCGCCCGACTCGCGGAGCTCATGCGGCACTACCGACCCGACGTGGTCGTCACCTATGACGAGAACGGCTTCTACGGCCACCCCGACCACATCCAGGCCCACCGCATCACGATGGCGGCGCTGGAGATGACCGAGCTGACACCGAAGGTGTACTGGACAACGATGCCCCGCTCGATGATGCAGCGGTTCGGGGAGATAATGCGCGAGTTCCACGAGGACATGCCGGAGCCGGATCCTGCCGAGGCCGCCGCGATGGCCGAGATCGGCCTCCCCGACGATGAGATCACCACGTGGGTGGACACCACCGCGTTCAGCGGCCAGAAGTTCGACGCACTGGCCGCACACGCCAGTCAGGGCGAGAACATCTTCTTTCTCAAGATGGGCAAGGAGAGGTTCGGCGAGTTGATGGGCATGGAGACCTTCGTACGTGTCCAGGACGCCACCGGCGGGGCCGTACCCGAGAACGATCTCTTCGCCGGACTGCGCTGATCCGACCGTCCCATCGGGGCCTGGGAAAGGTCATCAGCCGCACAGCACGATCGAGCACGTCGAGGAGGTCGGCGTCGGGCGGGCGGGGGAAGGGGACGTCGCGCGCGTAGAGCTGGGCGACGGGGAGGAGGGGGATCGGGGCGTCGGATCACGGGCGGCCCGCTCTGATCTGCTCCAAGGTCGCCAGCTCCTCAGGGGGCCACTGGGGTGCCTCGGGGTTGAGGTGCAGCCGCTGGGCCGATGCGGCGCAGACGCGGCGTTTGAGCCGGATGTCGTCCGGTGAATGGACCACCGGCGCCGCGCGACTGTTGTGCGGCTCGTCGCAGTGGGGCCACGGCTCGTCGGCGGGCCACAGGAGCGGCCCGCCGACGGAGCTGTCGTGCACGGTCGGAGGCTCGGGGCGCGGATGCAACCGGGTCGCCGTGCGTGCCAGCTGGGCCAGTTGAGGGAAGAGCGCGGTGAGGTCGAAAGGCCGCGGTGGGGGTAAGGATGGTCTTCATAGCGGGGATGCTGCCGGCAACATCTGACAACGGGCGTACCGATCCACGTCAGATACCCCACACAGCTTCCCTACGTCAGCAAGAGGACCAGAGGAAGACGCCAGCGATATGGAGTCCGGCCAGGTTGATGGTCGCGGTCTTCTCGTAGCGCGTGGCGATGCCGCGCCACTGCTTCAGGCGGTTGATGCACCGTTCGACGGTGTTGCGCTGTTTGTAGGTCTCGCGGTCGAACGCCGGCGGTCTCCCGCCCCGGCTGCCCCGCCGCAGCCGATGGCCACGTTGGTCTGCCGGCACGGGGATCACCGTACGGATGCCGCGCTTGCTCAGGTGGTCGCGGATCGCGCGGGAGGAGTACGCCTGGTCGGCCAGGTTGCCGCACCTCTCCGGCAGGTGGACCCCACTACCGCACTATCCCAGGCTGCGCGGTGGTAGCCGCTGTGTGATCCGATGGAACAAATCCGTCAGTGGCTCGCCGACCTCCTGACCGAACTCAGTGAGCCCGTAGGTGACTTGGGGCGGCGTCGTCGGCTCGACCTCCCGCCGGACCAGGCCGTCCTTGACGAGCGCGCGCAGGGTCTGAGTCAGCATTTTCTCACTGATGCCCTGGATGCTGTTGCGCAGCTCGTAGAACCGAAGGTCGTTACTCCGCAAGGAGATCAGCACCCAGATACCCCACCGGCTGGTCACGTGGTCGACCACGTCCCGCGCGGGGCAGTCGGTGTGAAACACCTCATACCGCTGGCCCACCTCGACCTGCGTCAGCTGCGCACCTTCCTTCATGTCTGGAGCTTACCTCTAGGTATGTTCTTACGAAAAGTAAGCCCTCCTCCTAACGTCAAATGCCGCAGCGCACAACGGACTAGGAGCTGAACATGATCGTGGTGACCGGGGCTACCGGGAACGTGGGCCGGCCTTTGACGCGGGCCCTGACCGAGGCGGGCGAGCAGGTGACAGCGGTGTCGCGGCACGCGGCGCCGGTGCCGGACGGCGTCCGGCACGCGGCCGCCGACTTGGCCGAGCCGGCGGGCCTCACGCCCGCGTTGGACGGGGCCAAGGCGCTGTTCCTCCTGCTGTCCGGCGACCTGCACGCCCCCGGAGCCAGGCCGGCCGACATCATCGGCCTGGCCAAGGCCAGTGGGGTCCGCCGGATCGTCCTGCTGTCCTCGCAGGGGGTGGCGACCAGGCCGCTCGGCCCGTCGCGGGTCGCGATGCGCGCGCTGGAGGACGTGTTGCGGGAGTCCGGCCTGGAGTGGGCCGTCCTGCGGCCGGGCGGCTTCGCCTCCAATGCCTTGGCCTGGGCGGAGTCCGTCCGCACGCGAAGGGCGGTCGCGGCACCCTTCGGCGACGTCGGGGTGCCGGTCATCGACCCGGCGGACATCGCCGAGGTCGCGGCGGCCTGCCTGGTGGACGACCGGCACACCGGCGGGGTGTACGAGCTGACCGGGCCCGAAGTGATCACGCCGCGTCAGCAGGCACAGGCCATCGCCGCCGCGCTCGACTCGCCGGTGCGGTTCCACGAACTCACCCGCGACGAGGCCAAGGCCGCGATGACCCAGTTGGTGCCTGCGGAACTCGCCGACGACACCCTGGACATCATCGCCGCCCCGAACCCGGCCGAACTACGAATCAGCCCGGACGTGGAACGAGTCCTCGGCCGCGCCCCCCGCCCGTTCAACGACTGGGTCGCCCGCAACATCGCCGCTTTCCGCTGAGGCACACCTCAACCGAAGTGCCCGGGCAGCCTCGTGCGGCTACGGCTACGGCTACGGCTACGGCTACGGCTACGGCTACGGCTACGGCTACCGTCGCACGGGGCGCCCACCTCTCTGTGCCGCCGTCGTCGGCACGCGAGGGCCGGGCCGCGCAGGCCCTCAGGCCAGGCCCTACAGAACAGACTGCTGCGGGGCCGGCCACGCAGTGCCGCACACCGCCGTCGACCACACCGGGACCACGTCTACAGCTCGCACGGCTGCGCCTGCCAACCACGGCTGTTGTACGCCAACTTCGGTCCCCCGGGCACCGTGGCCGAGCCGCTCCTGCTGAGCGCAGCCGGGACGGCGATCCATCACCTGCGGTGGGCTCACGAACCGCATCCGGACTCGACTGACTGTGCCCACAGCATTCATTCCGGAGTACTGGCGAGCACGACATGAACGACGCCGGAGGCCAAGTCGAAGTCGGCACGTACAAAGCCCTGTGCTTGGCCTAGAGGTCAAACACAGGGCTAGTGACCTGTGTCGTTTTCTGCGAGGCACTCGCAGGGGGCGGGACCAAAACAAACCGCAAAAAGACCGGGTCGGAAAGTACCCGCGAAGGATAAACCAAAAAAAACCACCGTAGTCGGTAGGTAAGGGGGGGGC